>NZ_RWIO01000065.1:0-33824 GCF_009764655.1 Pseudomonas sp. PB105 | reverse complement strand
GACCATAGAGCATTGGAACCACCTGATCCCATCCCGAACTCAGTAGTGAAACGATGCATCGCCGATGGTAGTGTGGGGTTTCCCCATGTGAGAGTAGGTCATCGTCAAGATTAAATTCCAGAACCCCATTTGCAAAAGCAGATGGGGTTTTGTTTTATGTAGAAACTCATGAATTTCATCGGAGCGATGCTAACGCAACGGTCCGATACACAGAATTTCTTGACGACCATAGAGCATTGGAACCACCTGATCCCATCCCGAACTCAGCAGTGAAACGATGCATCGCCGATGGTAGTGTGGGGTTTCCCCATGTGAGAGTAGGTCATCGTCAAGATTAAATTCCGAAACCCCTGTCTGTTAAACAGACAGGGGTTTTGTCGTTTAGAGCCGCTGGTGGGTGTGGTCCCCAGTAACGGATCAGAACTGGTAACTGACGGTCGCGCTCAAGTTACGTTTCTCTCCTAGATAGCAGAAGTTCAGACTGGCACAGGACGCTACATAAGTTTCATTGGTCAAATTGTTCGCATTAAGCCGCACATCCACGCCCTTCAAACCGACCTTACCTAAGTCATATCCTACCGACGCGTCGTACAGCGTATAGGAAGGCACCTTCATCGTATTCTCCGCATCTGCCCAGCTATAACCTACATACCGCACGCCACCTCCAAGCCTCAACCCATCCAGTGCGCCAATCTCAAACTTATAGTCAGCCCAGATCGACGCCATATGACGAGGTGCCTGCGTCGGCGAGTTACCCTTGTTCTCAATCAGATTGTCAGCAGTGCTCAAGGTACTCACCATCGACTTGGAGTACTCGATATCGGTAAAGGTATAGCTGCCCAAGAGCTTGAGGTTATCGGTTAGCTGCATGTGCGCCTCCAATTCCAGCCCCTGCGAGCGCACAGCGCCGACACCACGATAGAAGTTTTCCTGCGGTAGCTTGGTTGCCAGATTTTCCTGATCGATGCGAAACCACGATGCCGTGAACAAGTTTTCGGTGCCTGGCGGCTGATACTTCAACCCCACTTCCCACTGTGTCCCATCGGTAGGTGCCAGCGGAGTGCCTGCACTGTCGGAATAGGAGTTGGGATTGAACGACTCGGAGTAGCTGACATAGGGTGCCAGGCCACTATCAAACAGGTACAACGCACCTGCGCGTCCAGTAAGTTTAGTGCGCTTATCACTGATCTCAGTACCCGCTGGCCGATTCGTCTCTGCAACGCGGTTTTCGTCAGAGGTCTGTACCCAGTCCTGACGCAACCCCAATGAAAACCGCCATTTATCCATTTCGATCAGGTCTTGCAGATAAACCCCAGTCTGCTCTAACCGTCGTAGATAGCTGGTAGGGCTGTAATAGCTGATAGCGGAGTTGCCGTAGGTGGGGTTAAACGCATTGATTGGCTCAAGCGATCCACTCGTCCAATCCACCACTGTTTTACGCCGTTGATAGTCCGCACCCACCAGCGTGGTGTGCTTGGTCGCCCCAGTAAAAAATTCAGCCTGCAACATGTTGTCGATGATGAATGCATGCAGCTTCTCATCACCGCCCGAGTAATAGCGATTCAGCTCATTACTGGTCGGAGTGGTCCAGCCATAGGCGTACACCTGATCCAATTGCACCTTGGAATCCAGGTAGCGAAAGTTCTGTCGTGCGGTTAACACATCATCGAAGCGATGCTCAAACTGATAGCCGAACGACTGCTGGTCTCGCTTGTAGCCGTCAACTCCGGGCTCACCTTCAAAGAAGTGGTTGGAGATTCGCTGCCCATTGCGCTGATGCAGTGTGCCATCCGCTGGCATCCCGCTGTGATAGCCGCCATCAGGATCATGCTGAAGATAGGCCTGTAACGTCAGTGAAGTATCGTCGGTAAAGTCGATGCTCAGAGTTGGCGCCAATGCGTAGCGCTTCTCCTTGGCGTAGTCGAATTGGGTGTCGGATTTATCCGCCAGCCCTGTCAGTCGATAGGCGATGCGCTTGTCTTCATCCACTGGGCCGCTGAAGTCAAATCCCATCCCCCGTTGCCCGTTGCTTCCCACTGTTGCTTGAACCTGGTGATAAGGCTCGAACAGCGGCTTCTTGCTGGTCAGTGCCACTAGGCCGCCGGGCGAGCTGCGCCCATACAGTACCGAGGAAGGCCCCTTGAGAATGTCCACGCGCTCCAGGAAATACGGATCAACTTGCATCGTGCTATAGGTGCCGCTGTCCCCCATGGACTTCAAACCATCAAGGTAAATGTTATCCACCGAGCCATCATTGAAACCGCGCATCGCCACGTAGTCATACCGATGCGTTGCGCCATAAGGGTTGGTCAGCACGCCAGGTGTGTAACGCATGGCTTGGGAAACGGTCTGGGAGCCTTGGTCATCCATTTGCTCACGCGTCACTACCGAAACCGATTGCGAGGTCTCCAGTAGGGCGGTGCTAGTCTTGGTAGCGATCTGGCTGTGAGTCGCGTTGTAGCCTTCCATGCTCCCAAGGGCATTGCCCAAGGCGAAACCCTTGATGTCGGTGGTCGGTAGAGTCAGCGCGTTGCTTTCCGGCAGCACCTGCAAGACAAAGCTGACACCGTCTCCGGATACTGCCTGCAACCCTGTGCCTTCTAGCAGACGAGTAAAACCCTGCTCGGCAGAGTAGTCACCTTTTAGCCCCACCGACTGCCGGCCCTGAGTTTGTGCAGGCGTGCTGGACAGAGTAATGCCAGCCCGTCGAGAGAACTCATTGAGCACCTCGCTCAGCGGTCCTGCAGGTATCTCGTAGTGTTGATTAACCAGCTCTGCGCTGCCTTCTGCGGCCAAGACAGTGATCGGCACCGTACTGATACCCAGCGCCGTAGATAGCAATGCTGCGCGTATGGCTTGACCCAATAGGGGGTAGGAAGAGTCGCAAGTATTGCGGTGAAAACACACAGGCATGATCAAGATCCGTAGAGGCCGGTAAGGGCAGATTGATTGGCTTACTGACTAAGCCGGACTCTGGGGAAAAAGCCGCCAAAAAAAGTAAAAAATCAGACCCTCCGCTCCAGGCTCACCCACCAAGGCGTGCGATAGCGCACGTGTACCGGCAGTGTGCGCGCAAGTATCGCCAGCAACTTATCGGTGTCCTCCAGACGGAACACACCCGATAGCCGTAAATCTGCAATATCCATCGAGCAGCCCAAATGGCCAGGGCGATAACGCCCAACTTCTGAAAGGAAATCGGCGAGTCGCATATTTCGAGTCACAATCAGCCCATCCGCCCACGCAGCAACGTCCATATCCGGTGGAGGAACAAGCATGGCTTCGGTCTGACGCAGGAGGTAACTCTCTCCCGCGCGAACGCGCGTCGAAAGTCCATCAGGTCTGTGAGGTGAGTGAATCACTACATTACCGCTGACCACATTCAAGCGTGTGCAGTCGTTGTCCTGGCGAACGGTAAAGCGCCCTTCGATGCCTTCGAGCAAGCCATGGCGCGTTTGAACCAACAAGGGGGCAGACAAAGCAGCGCCGCAGGTCACCAGGATTTCCCCACGCACCAATGTGATCAGATGCTGCAGCGCTTTGAAATCCAGGTCTACCGCACTGTCTGTGTTGAGTTGCAGGCGAGTGCCCTCGGGCAGTTGCATGCTGCGGCGCTCGCCGGTGGCTGTTGCGAAGTCAGAAGTCCAGCGCTGCCAACCGCTCAGATCCCGGCTTACCCATACCGCCGAACCCACCAACAGTGCTCCGGACAATAGCTTCAGCGCCTGCCGCCGCCCAAGGCCCTGAGCACTGTTTTCCAGTGCCCTGTGCGTCTCGGGGATCGCGGTCAGCTGGCTATTCAGCTCCTGCTGCAGCGCCTGAACCCGTTGCCAAGCCAGTTCATGATCATGATGAGCTTCGCGCCAGTGCTCACATTGCACGAGCAACTGAGTGTTGGCGCTGTTGTTACGCAAGCGCAGCATCCAACTGATAGCCTGCTTGACCACCCTAGGATCTGGACCGCAGCGTGTGGAGTTATCCATGGGTGCCATAACGCAGGACGTAGCAGTGATAAAGCGCCTCGGCGACATAACGCTCAACTGACCTCAGTGAGATACCCATCTGCTGCGCGATCAGTTTGTACGTTAGCCCATCACACTGGGCCATCAGAAATGCCTTACGCACCTTGGGTTTCAAGCCTTCCAAAAGCCGGGCGATCTCCTCCAGCAACTCCAGCACCGATACTCGCGCCTCAGCACTCGGCGCCAACGCTTCGGGCAGATGGGCGATTGATTCGAGATAGGCCCGTTCGATCTCCTCGCGGCGCCAGTGATCAATGACCAAACCTCGGGCAATTGTGCGCAAAAATGCCCGTGGCGCCTTGAGTTCAAAACGCTCGGTTCTCTGCAGCAGGCGTACGAAGGTGTCTTGAGCCAGGTCTGCAGCATCGGCTGCATTACCCAGGCGGCTGCGCAGCCAAGTGTTCAGCCAGTTGTGGTGGGTGCAGTAAAGCGCCTGCACAACGTTTTCTTCACACGAGATGTACTCAGAGGGCGGCATGTAAACGAGCTCGGCCAGACGGCACAAATGATAATTAGTCGCATTGTTTGATAGGCGGAAAAAATTTGCAACTCTGGTCCTTGTACGACAACCACTGGTCGGTTTCCTACTTAAAAAGAAGATCTTTCCCACAAACCCCTAAGTTTTGCTTCGACGTGGCCGAAAGCCTGATAAGCCATGTGTGCACCGAAATAGAGCGGCCTGAGAAGCTGCCGACACCGTTACATGGAATGCTCCATTCGGCCCGCTCACCCCCCTTTGGCAAAAAGAAGTCGATGAAATGAATCTCAAATTCAGTCATAAAATTTTGTTGGCCGCGTCAGGCGTTGTGGTTCTGGCCTTCGCGTTATTTACCCTTTACAACGACTATCTGCAGCGCAGCACCATCAAGCAGAACCTGGAGTCGTCTATTCAGCAGTCTGGTGAGCTCACCGCCAGCAGCGTGCAGAACTGGCTCAGCGGTCGAATATTGGTGCTCGAAAGCCTGACGCAAAACGTTGCCCACCAAGGCAGTGGGGCTGACCTCCCGGGGTTGGTCGATCAACCAGCGTTCACTTCGAACTTCCAGTTCACCTATGTTGGCCAAACTAACGGGGTGTTCACCCAGCGCCCGGACGCAAAGATGCCTGACGGTTACGACCCTCGTCAGCGTCCTTGGTACAAACAAGCTGTGGCTGCCGATAAACCCATGCTCACGCCGCCCTATATGGCCGCAGTGGGAGGGCAGATCGTAACGATCGCCATGCCGGTGAAAAAGAATGGCGAGTTGCTCGGCGTGGTCGGCGGAGACCTGAGCCTGCAAACCCTGGTGAAGATCATCAACTCGGTGGATTTCGGCGGTATCGGCCATGCGTTCCTGGTCAGCGGTGACGGCCAAGTCATCGTCAGCCCTGACGAAGACCAAGTGATGAAAAACCTCAAGGATATCTATCCTGGCATCAGCCTGCGCATCGAGAAACTTAACCAGGAGGTCGTCCTCAAAGGCCAGGATCGCATCCTGTCGTTCACGCCTATCAGTGGCTTGCCTGGTGCTGATTGGTATATCGGTCTGTCGATTGATAAAGACAAAGCCTACGCACCGCTGGGTAAATTCCGTACGTCCGCATTGATTGCCATGCTGATCGCCGTCGTCGCGATTGCCGTGCTCTTGAGCTTGCTGATCCAAGTGCTGCTGCGGCCCCTGACCACCATGGGTATTGCCATGCAGGACATTGCCCAAGGCGAGGGCGACCTGACCCGCCGCCTGGCGGTCACCAGCAAAGACGAGTTCGGAGAAGTGGGCAGTGCGTTCAACCGGTTCGTGGAGCGTATTCACGCCTCGATTTCCGAAGTGTCCTCAGCCACACGCCAGGTGCATGACTTGTCCCAGCGTGTGATGGCGTCATCCAATGCCTCGATCATCGGCTCTGACGAGCAGAGCGCACGCACCAACAGCGTGGCCGCAGCCATCAACGAGCTGGGCGCCGCTACCCAGGAAATCGCACGTAACGCCGCCGACGCTTCACAGCACGCCAGTGGTGCCAGCGAGCAGGCCGACGATGGGCGCAAAGTAGTTGAGCAAACCATCCTGGCAATGTCGGAGCTGTCGCAAAAGATCAGCCTGTCCTGCACCCAGATCGAAACTCTGAACGCCAGCACTGACAACATCGGCCACATCCTTGATGTGATCAAAGGTATTTCCCAGCAAACCAACCTGCTGGCATTGAACGCGGCCATCGAAGCGGCTCGTGCCGGTGAAGCAGGACGCGGATTTGCCGTGGTCGCTGATGAGGTGCGTAACCTGGCTCACCGTACCCAGGAGTCGGCTGAAGAGATTCATAAAATGATCACTTCGCTGCAAGTGGGTTCGCGTGAGGCAGTGACCACCATGAATGCCAGTCAGACCTCCAGTGAAGAAAGCGTTCAAGTGGCCAACCAGGCGGGCGAGCGCCTGGTCAGCGTTACGCAGCGAATCGTCGAGATCGACGGCATGAACCAGTCCGTCGCTGCGGCCACCGAGGAACAGACTGCCGTGGTGGAAACCCTCAACGTCGACATCAACCAGATCAACCTGCTGAACCAACAGGGCGTGACCAATCTCAACGAAACCCTGAAGGACTGCGATGCGCTCTCGCAACAAGCCAATCGGTTGAAGCAGCTGGTCGATAGCTTCAAGATTTGATCTGCCGAGTGTGTGGTAGGAGCGAGCGATTTCGCTCCTACCGCTTTGCCAGCAAGCGGCGGACATTCTCCAGGGCGCTGTCGACGAACCCCTGCACAAACTGTTCAAATCCCTCCTGCCCCTTGTCTTCGGGCTCGGCAATAACGGTCCAGGTTACCTTGGAGCACTGTTCTCCAAGTGCTTCTACGTTGATTGCCGCCCACAACCTGGCCACGCCCAGGGTGTTGTAGATCGTGGTCCAGGTCATGCGCATCGCATGCTCATCCCGGCTATTGAGCTGTTCCACCACGAGGTTGCCATCGTGGAAAAACTTCGTGCGCAACGCGCCCACACCGGCGCCGGTCATTTCGATATGCGTCAGGGCAGGAATGAATGCATCGAAGCCCCCGAACTGACCCACCGCGTTCCAGAGGTGGCTGGCAGGGCAATCGACCACGACGCAGGCGACGATCGGCACGCCGTTCGGGTTGCGGATTAACGTATCAGGTTGCAGCGGTTTCATGAGGTTGTCCTGAGGCGTTTCAAAGAAAGCCGATGGCCTTGAGGTAGTTACAGCCTTTGCTCAACAGCACCGAATCTTTTTCGGGGTAGGACTCCCCCATCTGCTGAACACCGTGCCGCGCGTTGTCGTAGCGAATCGTCGAAGTATCGCCGATGTCCTCATCCAGGCGATCAAGGTAGAACCCAAGTACGCCAAACAGTGCGTTGTCCGGTCCCACCGTTCGTAACGCCTGCTGCCATTGCGCAATGCTCACTCGTTCGAAGGGGTGGCCTGCCTGGCTGAATGCATCCAGGTAGCGCTCCCAACTCAAGGGTTGTGGGTTATGCAGGTTGAACACGTTTCTGTCGGCCTCAAAGCGGCCGCAGTGGAACGCCATGAAGCGCGCCAGAAAATCCACAGGCATCAAATCGAAGTTCAAATCCAAATGCGGCAGCAAGCCCAGTTGCAGAGACCCCTTGAGCATCAACATCAGGCGGTTTTTTTGCGGCTGGCAGACACCGTTGCGGCTGTTGAAACTGATATTCCCGGGACGATAGATATTCACCCAGGCACCTTGGGCGAGTGCGCCTCCCAGCTGCCGCTCGGCAACCCACTTGGACAGGTTGTAGCCGTTCTTGATGTACAGCGGCAATGTGGTCGCCGCAGGTGTTTCCAGCACATGTCCCCGCGAATTGATGCTGCTGGAGGCCGACAGTGTCGAGACAAAATTGAAGACTTTTTTGCTGCGTGTTTCACATAAACGCAGGCATTCGAATATGGGGTCGACGTTGTCCCTCGCCAGTGAGAGGTAGTCCAGTACGTGGTTGACCCGTGCCGCGTTGTGCACCAGTGCGCCGAAATCCTCTGCAAGGGCGTCGTACACCTCACGGCTCAAGCCCAATTGCGGCTGGCTGATATCGGCCGCGAAGACGTGCACCCGGCTCAGGTCAAGGTGTGCCAGGCGGTACTCGCGCAACGCCTCGGTAAACCGGGCCATCGCGGTATTCCCCGGCTCCTCGCGTACCAGGCAGGCAACCTGGGTTGCACCGCCGGCCAGTAAGGCTTCGACGATATGGCTGCCGACGAAACTGTTGGCCCCCGTCACGATCACTTTGCGGGGATCCCCCGCACGGTCTTGTGTCAGCGTGTTGATCACCCACTTCCGCTGGGCATCCCGAATCGCCTGAGCAAAGGGAGCATCGGGCCGTTCACCGTTCTCCAGCAGGGTTGCGAGGGTACGGATCGTCGGTACTTCCAGGAAGTGACCTAGCGTGAAACCACCGCCGAATTGCTCGCGAACACGCAGCATCAGCATCGACAGCAACATTGAATGACCGCCTAGATCGAAGAAGCTGTCATCCATGGACAGCCGATCAACGGGCAACGCCAGCAACTCACCCCACAGGCTGCTTAACCGCGTTTGAAACGGGGTGCATGCAGTGCAAGGAGAAGTCCGAAAAGGGGGCTCAAACGGTAGCGCCAACAGGGTTTTACGGTCGACTTTCCCATTGCAGGTGTACGGCATACCCGCCAACTCGACCCAACCGTCGGGCTGCATGTAATCCGGCAGCCACAGCCGCACATATTGCTGCAGGCCTGCCACCGTAGCACCCGGTTCAGGCTGGGCGACAAAACATCGGATTCTGTTTTCACCATCGATAACTACCGCCACCTGGCGATACAACCGGCTGTTGCGCAGGCATTGCTCAATTTCCTGAGGCTCAATCCGAAAGCCACGGATCTTCACCTGATCGTCGCATCGCCCACCCAGCACAATGCCCTCGGTGGTCCATTTGGCCAGGTCGCCGCTGCGGTAGGCCTGCAGGTTCCGGCCACCGGGCACTGTCAGTTCGACGAAAGCGCTGGCCGCTTGTTGCGGTTCGTTCACATATCCCAGGCTTACCCCAGGGCCGATGATGTACACCTCGCCCATCACCTGTTCATCCACCGGTTGCAGGTCGGCATCAAGGATCAGCACCTGGCTATTGGCAATGGGCAGGCCAAGGCTGCGGTTGCTGTCGCCGACCTGCATCACCCGATGGGTGACCAACACCGTCGCCTCTGTAGGGCCGTAGAGGTTGTGAAACTGACATTGCCCCGCCAGTCGCTCGATCACATGAGGCTCGCACGCATCGCCTCCCGTCAGCAGGTGCGTTAGCCCCAACCAGGCGTCGGGCGGCAGGATGTTGAGCAGGGCGGGCGGCAGAAAGGCGTGGGTGACACAGTGCTGGTGGAGCATTTCAAGCAGTTGGTGAGGATCGCGCCGTTGCTCTTCGCTTGGGACGACCAACTCGGCACCGGCTATCAAGGCAGGGAAAATATCGATCAGCGACGAATCGAAGCTCAACGGCGAGAACTGCAGGACGCGGCTCTGCGCGTCCAAACCCATGCAGCGCTTGAACCACGCCGTGAAGTGCGCCAGGTTGTATTGGCTGAGCAGCACGCCCTTGGGCTGGCCGGTGGTGCCCGATGTATAAAGCACGATGCAGGGGGCATTCGGGTGCGGGCGTTGGCGTATCAACGGGCGTGTGATGTCGGCGTCGAGGGGAGCGACACTGCGCACATCCACTGACACAAAACGCCCCCGCAATGGATGCTGACCGGCGTCCAGCAATACGCGAGCCCCCGCGCTTTCGAGCATGACGTGATGGCGTTGAGCGGGCTGCTCGGTGCCGAGCGGCATGTACACCGCGCCGCAGCCCAGCACTGCGAGAATACTGGCGTATAGCTCAGTGGATTTTTCCAGGTACACACCCACCACCGGCGGCGCGTCTGCGGTGTCCAGCAAGGGCAGCAATCGTTGCTGGATCGCCAGGGCGTGGCGATGCAATTGACGGTAGGTCACCTGGCTGCCGGCGATGTTCAGCGCCGGGCGTTCGGCGAAGGTGTGCAGGCTGGCCTGCAGTTGTTCGATTGGCGACACCCGCGCTTCCTGCATCAACGTGAGGTCTGCCGTACGGTTGAATCGATGAAGAAACGCCAGCGCCTCCAAGGCTCGCAAGTCCTGCTCGGGCCACTCATTGGCAACTGCGGTTGCAGAAAAGTACTCTGGATCGCGGGCGAAGCCACTGACGTGCAGCACGACCCATTCGACCAGCGCACTCATCGCCTGCTGGCGCAGCCGGTGACCGTTTCCACTGGGCTCGTCGGCGATGTGCAGTACGGCAACTGTCCGCCAGTCGTGCGCATAAGCGCGCACTTGCAGCTGGGGCAGCCCGCCGTCGGCGACCGGACCAATGCCCACGCGCAGGCGTATCCGTGGGGTTTGGTCAGCGTGGATCGGCGGTGGTTGGCTGCCATCGTCAATCAACAGGTCGAGGGCGTCGTCGCTTGAGATATGCCCGTATTGCTCAAGCACTTGCCGGATATCGTTCAAAGCGCTGCTGGCGCCGCTCCAGCCAATGTTCAGTCGCCTCATGTAGGCCTCCCGGACGCTGGCAGGTAGTCGTTCAACGCCTGCGCAACACTGGGTGTCTGCAATAAACCGCTGTGCTGAAGGAAGGTCATGATATTGCCCATCAATGGGTGATGGCGGCTGATGGGGAACGCCAGTGCCATGACCTCATCGCGCAGTGCATTGCGTACTTTGTCATTGATGTCCAGATGATCAACCAGATGCAGATCGAAGTTCTTCTGCAGGTCGTTGGTCAGGTAATGCGCCAGGAACGTCGGCAGCACTTGAGCGATGCTGTCGCGGTCATCGGCACTCGCGGCCTGCCAATAAATGCGCACCAGCCGCGTCCAGAATTGCGCGTGGCGACCTTCGTCAAACAAGTGGTCGGCCATCAAGCCGCGAACCGACGCTTTGACACTGTTGTCCTTGGAAAACGCTGCTACATCCTGGGTGACGGTGTTTTCGGCGATGGCCACGCCAATCAACTCCACCGCGTCGTTCAGGTGAGCGGGTGCCAGGGCTTGTGCCGCCGGCAGCGCGCGGCTCAACTCGATTTGCCCGGGCAGGTCCAGCGGTTGTATGCCCGTCATGGCCACCGTCTGTTGCAGAAAATCCAGTGCAACCAGCGCGTGATAGTCCTCGTCCACCACAACGGTCATCGCGTCAACGCGGCAGGCGAGGGGGAAGGGCAGCGAGAAGCGATTCTTGGCTATGCTGCGGGCAGTTTTATCGACGATTTCAGTCTCGAAGATGACCACGTCATTGATGAACTTGTAAAAGCTTTGCACCAGCACGAAGTCGCGCCACTGCGGGCAATGTTGAACAAAGGCTGTGCTGAGTACCAATGGCTGGCGGCACAAGGGGTAGATCAACTTGTCATCGTTTTCGAGCAGGCGGCGAGGGCGTGTGCGAACGGTTGCGCGGCGCTCCCAATCTTCGGCAATGGCGGGGTAATTGGTAGTGTTCATGGGCGTACCCCTTGCAACGAGACCCGCAACTCGTCCCATAAGTCGATGCGACTTTGCATGGCGGCGAGGGCTGTATCCCCGGCTTGTTGCGCATACGCTGGATCTGCACTGAGCAGACGTGCGAGCAGTTGCTCCGCCGCCGGGCCATGATCCTGTGTATCCAGTTCGATGTGGCGCTTGAGATAGCCGCACAAGGTAGGCGCCTGATGCAGGATCGACGCATCCGCTTGCAGGATGCGCTCGAACATCGCGGGGATGACACGCTCGCGGCCGTAAAGAAACGCAGCCGCCACACAGTGCGTGGGCGCGTTTACCGCGACGCATAACGTTGCCCTGACAAAACGGGCCACCCCGGCAGGCGGCGCAACCTCGTGCAAGGCCATATCTGCCGTCGCGCCTTGACGCAGGAGCGCAACGAAACGGTTGATTGCAGAGGTGCTGGCGCCGACCTCGGCCATGGCTTCCAGGTACAGCTCGAAGTGGCTGCAATGGCCTCCACGGGGATGCGTGTCTGACTCTTCGCTCAGCACTATTTCATTGATCAGGCGTGCAGCTTGCGGGTCGCAGGGTGGCAGCCAGGGCAAGTGAGTGCAGGTCAGGTCCTGTTGCAGGCGTTTGGTGAGTGTCATGAAGTCCCAAACAGCGAAAACATGGCCTTCCATAAAGCGTCGTAACTTGCTAAGTGAAGTTATTTCCGCAAATAACGGATGGCTGTATAGCTGCAGTTTTTTTTGTTCCAGTAACGGTTGATGCATGGTTGATGCCTATAAATTATTGCGTCTACTGTAGAAACAGCGATGAGCTTTTGTGATTGGCAAAAAGATAAGTAGATGTAAACCAGGCATGGCCAGGAAAGCCGCCCGCGCGCGTGAGGCGCTGAGTGAGTGGCCTGGTTTAGTAATAAAAGATGATAGGCGGGTTAAACAATTTGGCGAGCATACAAATATGTTAGAAGTTTTTCTAAATAATATGTGCTGTCAGTTAGTTTCGTTATTGAAGTCGGAAGTTTCTTCAGTGCGGGCCTCTGTCCAATGGGCAGTGACCCGCAACTCTTGAGGGGCAAGGCGGGAGAGCGAGGTTCTGCTGAATGAATTACCTGGCGTCGGCTTCCAGGCCATTCAGGTAGGTGGTGATCACTTCCATCCCGCGCATCAAGTGATTGCGTAACGTCAGGATGCTTTCAGCGACGTGTTTGTGCGCCACGAGGTTCAGCAGTTCACGGTGATCTTCCTGGGATGTCTCCCCCAGCCCCATTGCTTCAAGGTTGAAACGCAGGAAGCGCTCTTCCTCATTCAGCCCGTGCTCTACCAATTTGAGTAGTCGCTGGTTGGGCGCCTTGCCATACAGCGTCATGTGAAACAGGCGATTAAGGCGACCAATCTCGGCGTAGTCTTTTTCCTGTTCCAAGACACAGATCAAGGTGTCTGCCTCGGCGATATCAGCTTCGGTCAGCAAGGGAATCGACAGGCGCAGCGCCTCAGACTCCAGCAACATACGCAGCTCATAGGTCTCAGCTGAATTGTCTTCGATCAGCGGTGCAACCACGGCGCCTTTGTGGGTGACCACATGCAACAGTGACTGCGCCTCCAGCTGGCGCAAGGCTTCACGCACCGGCATGCGGCTGACCCCGAACAGGCTGGCCAGCTCTTGCTGGCGCATGGCGGTCCCGCAGGGCAATCGGCCGTCGAGGATGGCATTGCGCAGGGTTTCTTCAATCACGGAGCGAGCAAGATGGGCGGGAATAGGCCCGCTGATCTTGATGCTGTTCAAAGGGTTCGGCTTCTGCGTCACGGTTACGCTATCCTCCTTATTGGAAAAGTGGTGGCTAATTGGATCCAATGCACACTAGAGGCTGCCCATAGGCTTGTCAAACGGGCACGGTTTCGGCTTGTAAGCGTTTCAACATGCTGCTCAGACGGCCCACGTCGGGGTCTTGCGGGGTCTTACACGGCATTGGCATGCTGCGACATTCCCGCATATAGATATTCTCTAACGGTATTTAAATTGCCGTTCTTATATCTATAAAGTCACTCTCCTGTCTGACCGGGAGTGAACTCATGTCTGCCACCTCTACTGTTCCAACAGCGATCCCTACCGCCCAAACGTTCGAGATTCGCCCGCTGCCCGGCAGCGTCGGCGCCGAAGTTATTGGCCTGGACCTGTCCCGGCCAGTCAATGACCAGGATTTCGCCCGTATCCACCGTGCGCACCTGGATCACCATGTGGTGGTCTTTCGCGACCAACGTATCACCCCCGAACAACAGATTGCCTTCAGCCGTCGCTTTGGCGTGTTGCAGATCCACGTGCTCAAACAGTTCCTGCTGGCCAACCACCCGGAAATCCTGATCGTCTCCAACATCGTCGAAAACGGCCAATCCATCGGCCTGGGCGACGCGGGAAAATTCTGGCATTCGGACCTGTCTTATAAAGAACTGCCGAGCCTTGGCTCGATGCTGCATGCCCAGGAGCTGCCCTGCGAAGGCGGCGACACCTTATTCGCCGACATGCACAAAGCCTGGGACCAACTGCCCGATCACCTGCGCAATGCGGTGGATGGGCGCAGCGCCGCCCACTCCTACACCGCGCGCTACAGCGAGACCAAATTCGAAGGCAACTGGCGCCCAACGCTCACCCCCGAGCAGTTGGCGCAGGTCGCAGAGGTGGTGCACCCGATTGTGCGCACTCACCCGGAAAACGGTCGCAAGGCGCTGTTCGTCAGTGAAGGCTTCACCACCCGCATCGTCGGCCTGCCCGAAGACGAAAGCCGCGACCTGCTCACCCAGCTCTACGCCCACAGCGTGCTGGCGCAGAACATCTATCGCCACCAATGGCAGCCCCACGACCTGGTGTTCTGGGACAACCGCTCGTTGATCCACCTCGCCGCCGGTTGCCCGAGCCATCTGCGCCGCAAGCTGTTTCGCACCACCATCCAGGGCGACGCGCCTTTCTGATTCGGAGCATGATCATGTCCAGGAACATTCCATTTGCACGATTGGCCGCCACCGTTGGGCTGGGTATCAGCCTGCTGGCCGGCAGCCTGGTAGCCCCGGCGGTTGCCCAGGCGGAAGGAGAGATCCGCATCGCCGAACAATTCGGCATCGTTTACCTGCTGCTCAATGTAGTGCGCGACCAGAATCTCATCGAGAAATACGGCAAGCAGGAAGGTATCGACATCAAGGTCGACTGGACCCAACTCTCCGGTGGCGCGGCAGTCAACGATGCGCTGCTTTCCGGCTCCATCGACATCGCCGGTGCCGGCGTCGGCCCACTGCTGACCATCTGGGATCGCACCCACGGCAAGCAGAACGTCAAGGCCGTAGCGTCACTGGGCAACTTCCCGTACTACCTGGTCAGCAACAATCCCAAGGTCAAGACCATTGCCGACTTCACCGACCAGGACCGCATCGCCGTGCCTGCGGTGGGCGTTTCGGTGCAGTCGCGCTTCCTGCAATATGCCGCCGCCAAGCAGTGGGGCGATAAGGAATTCAATCGCCTCGACAAGTACACCGTCGCCGTCCCGCACCCTGACGCCACCGCCGCGTTGATCGCTGGCGGTACCGAGCTGACCGGGCACTTTTCCAACCCGCCATTCCAGGATCAGGCCCTGGCCAACCCCAATGTGCATGTGGTGTTGAACACCTATGACCTGCTCGGCCCCAACTCACCGACGGTATTGTTCGCCACCGAAAAATTCCGCAATGACAACCCGAAAACCTACAAGGCGTTCGTCGAGGCATTGACCGAAGCCGCACAATTCGCCCAGAACGACAAAGGCGCCGCCGCCGACACCTACATCCGCGTGACCAAGGCCAAGATCGACCGCGCCGAGCTGCTCAAGATCATCGACAACCCGCAGTTCGAATTCAGCGTCACGCCGAAAAATACTTACCCGCTGGCGGAATTCCTCTACCGCGTCGGCGCCATCAAAAACAAGCCTGAATCGTGGAAGGATTACTTCTTCCAGGACGCCAAGCCCCTGCAAGGAAGCTGAGATGAACGCGCCCTTGCAAGGCCACACGGCCAGCAACCTGCACACCGCCGAGCCGTTGCTGGCGGTGGATAACGTCAGCCTCGAATACCGCACCCCCGAGCGCGTGGTGCGGGCCACCCATCAGGTCAGTTTCGAGATCGACCCGGCTGACCGCTACGTGCTGCTCGGCCCTTCGGGCTGCGGCAAATCCACCTTGCTCAAGTCCATCGCCGGGTTTATCAAACCTTGCGAGGGCGAGATTCGTTTGCTGGGGCAAAAGGTCGAGCAACCGGGCCCGGACCGCATCGTGGTGTTTCAGGAATTCGACCAACTGCCACCGTGGAAAACCGTCAAGCAAAACGTAATGTTCCCGCTGCTGGCGTCCAAGACCCTCAAGCGCCGCGAAGCTGAAGAACGCGCCCTGCACTATCTCGACAAAGTCGGCCTGAGTGCCTTCGCCGACGCCTACCCCCACACATTATCCGGCGGCATGAAGGCCCGCGTGGCCATCGCCCGTGCCCTGGCCATGCAGCCGAAAATCCTGTTGATGGACGAGCCCTTCGCCGCCCTCGATGCCCTCACCCGGCGCAAGATGCAGGAAGAATTGCTGCTGCTCTGGGCAGAGGTGCGCTTCACCCTGTTGTTCGTCACCCACTCCATCGAAGAAGCACTGGTGGTGGGTAATCGCATCCTGTTGCTGTCCCCCCATCCGGGGCGCGTACGCGCAGAAATCCACAGCCATCAATACGACCTGCACAGTCTGGGCGGTGTGGACTTCCAGGCGTCGGCGCGGCGGATTCATCGCTTGCTGTTCGATGAAACCAGCGCCGCGGAACCCGAGTTGGGTTTTGCCGACATCCGCATCGCTTACTAAGAGGGCAACCCATGCGCCAGGAATATGAAGTCACCCTCGAACCGCTGCTCAGTGTCCCCGTGGAGCGCGAATTACCCCTGCGCCAACGCCTGTGGCAACAAGGCTGGCTGCGCAAGGGCCTGATCCTGATTGTGCTCGCGATCCTCTGGGAAGCCGTGGCGCGCTACCAGAACAACGACCTGCTGCTGCCGAGCTTTCTGCAGACGTCCGCCGCGTTGTACGACGGCCTGCTCAGCGGCGAATTGCTGAGCAAGGTGAGCATCTCGCTGGTGGTGCTGATCAAGGGTTACCTGATCGGCATTGTGCTGGCGTTTGCCCTGACCACCTTGGCCGTGTCGACCCAATTGGGCCGCGACCTGTTGAGCACCCTGACCTCGATGTTCAACCCGCTGCCAGCCATTGCGTTATTGCCGCTGGCGCTGCTGTGGTTCGGCCTGGGCCAGAACAGCCTGATTTTCGTGCTGGTGCATTCGGTGTTGTGGGCGCTGGCGCTCAACACCTATTCAGGGTTTCTCGGCGTGTCCGAGACGCTGCGCATGGTCGGTCGCAACTATGGTCTGAAGGGCATGCGTTTTGTGTTGTTCATCCTGATCCCGGCCGCGCTGCCGTCGATCCTCGCCGGCCTGAAAATCGGCTGGGCATTTGCCTGGCGCACGCTGATCGCCGCCGAGTTGGTGTTCGGCGCCACCAGCGGCAAGGGCGGGCTGGGTTGGTACATCTTCCAGAACCGCAACGAGCTGTACACCGACAAGGTGTTTGCCGGGTTAGCGGTGGTGATCCTGATCGGCCTGCTGGTGGAGAACCTGGTGTTTGACACCTTCGAGCGGCTCACCGTGAAGCGTTGGGGCATGCAGCGCTGATCCACCTATCCCTGCTACGATTGCGCCCAGTTCACTCCCCTCTGATCATGAGTGCTTGGCATGCAACTACCGGACATGAACCTGCTGGTCGCCCTCGACGCCTTGCTCGACGAGGGCAGTGTGGTCGGCGCCGCCCGGCGGATGAACCTCAGCCCGGCGGCCATGAGCCGCACCCTCACGCGCATTCGCGAAGCGGTGGGCGACCCGATCCTGGTGCGTGCCGGGCGCGGCCTGGTGCCAACGCCCAAGACATTGCAGTTACAGGGCCAGGTGCGCAACGTGGTGGAGCAGGCCGCGCTGCTGTTTCGCTCGGCTGACCAAGTAGACCTGAGCACCCTGCGCCGCCGCTTCAGCGTGCGCGCCAATGACTTTTTCATCGGTGTGTATGGCGGTCGTCTGTTCGACACCATGGAGCGCGTGGCCCCATTGTGCGAGCTGTGTTTCGTGCCCGAAGGCGACACCGACGACGAAGCCCTGCGCGAAGGGCGCCTGGATTTGCGCGTGAGCAACACCCAGCCGGCAAGCCCTGAGGTCAAGGTGCAGAACCTGTTCTCCACCACCTTCGTCGGCCTGGCGCGGCAGGACCACCCGTTGTTCGACGAGGAGATCACCGCGGCACGTTTCGCCAGCTACTCCCATATCAGCATCTCGCGGCGCGGCATCGCCCGGGGGCCGATCGATACCGCGCTGAATGCCCAGGGCCTGGAGCGCCGCGTGGCGATGATCGCCCCAGGGTTTCACGGCGCGATGTTCATGCTGCCCGACTCCGACCTGATCCTGCCGGTGCCCAAGGAAGCGCTCTACAGCGCCAACCGCCTGAAGCTGCCCCTGCGCGCCTTCCCGCTGCCGATCTCCTTGCCGACTCTGGTGTTGGCCCAATCCTGGCACCCACGCTTCGACAAAGACCCGGCTCATAAGTGGCTGCGCGAAACCCTGCGCGAAAGTTGCCACGCCACGTGGCTGGAAGCCCAACCCACCTAAACATCAAGCGTACACAGGGCAAATGTGGGAGGGGGCTTGCCCCCGATTGCGTTGGATCAGATAGAAAATCTGTGTCTGGCACACAGCAATCGGGGGTAAACCCCCTCCCACATGTAGATTTGTGTCGGATTCAGGATTGTGTGTGGTGCAGTTATAAGCTGCCGATATGTAACTTTTTGTCATGCATGTGCCTGATTAAACTGCTCGGGTATTTACCATTCCGAGTTACCTGTTCATGACTTCCCTCGCTGCCCCCGCCCTTGAGGCCGCAGCCAAACCCAGCGCCCTCACCCCGCCCGTGTTCGGCGCGCGCATCATCATCGGCCTGGTCGGGGTGTTGCTGGCGGTGCTGGTGTCCGGCCTCAACGAGATGGTCACCAAGGTGGCCCTCGCCGATATCCGTGGTGCGCTGTACATCGGGTTTGACGAAGGCACCTGGCTGGTCGCGGCCTACACCGCCACCTCGGTCGCGGCGATGGCCTTTGCGCCCTGGTGCGCGGTGACGTTTTCCCTGCGCCGTTTCACCCTGTGCGCCATTGGCCTGTTCACCGTGCTTGGCATCCTGTGCCCGTTCGCACCGACCTACGAAAGCCTATTGCTGCTGCGCACCGTGCAAGGCCTGGCCGGTGGCGCGTTGCCGCCGATGCTGATGACCGTGGCGCTGCGTTTCCTGCCGGCCAACGTCAAGCTGTATGGTTTGGCCGGCTATGCACTCACCGCCACCTTCGGCCCGAGCCTCGGCACACCACTGGCGGCGCTGTGGACCGAATACGTCGGCTGGCAGTGGGCGTTCTGGCAGATCGTCGCGCCGTGCCTGCTGGCGATGGCCGCCGTGGCCTACGGCTTGCCCCAGGACCCGCTGCGCCTGGAGCGCTTCAAGCAGTTCAACTGGCGCGGCCTGCTGCTGGGCTTCCCGGCGATCTGCATGCTGGTGATCGGCATCCTGCAAGGCAATCGCCTGGACTGGTTCGAGTCGGGCCTGATTACCTTTTTGCTGAGTGGCGGCAGCGTGTTGCTGGTGCTGTTCATGCTCAATGAGTGGTCGCACCCGATGCCGTTTTTCAAGTTGCAGATGCTCGGTCTGCGTAATTTGGCGTTTGCCCTGATCGTACTGGCGGGCGTGCTGATGGTGCTGACCTCGGTGATCATCATCCCATCGAGTTTCCTCGCTCAGGTCCAAGGCTATCGACCGCTGCAAACCGCGCCGGTGATGCTGCTGATGGCGCTGCCGCAGTTGATCGCGCTGCCGCTGGTGGCTGCACTGTGCAACCTGCGCTGGGTCGATTGCCGCTGGGTGCTGGGGATCGGCCTGAGCATGCTGGTGCTGTGCTGCATCGGCAGCGCGCACCTCACCTCGGAATGGATTCGCGACGATTTCTACGGCCTGTACCTGCTGCAAATCTTCGGACAGCCCATGGCTGTGTTGCCGCTGCTGATGCTGTCCACCGGCAGCATTCAGCCACAGGACGGCCCGTTCGCCTCAGCCTGGTTCAACACCGTCAAAGGCCTTTCCGCCGTGGTTGCCACCGGCGTGTTGGACACGTTGACCACCCAGCGCCTGCACTTTCACTCGACCATGCTGGTGGACCGCCTGGGCAATTCGCCCCTGGCCGACGGCAACGCGCCGGGCCTCGCCCATCGGTTGCACGAGCAGGCCGTAGTGCTCACGTCTTCGGATCTTTATTACGTCATGGGCGGCGTCGCCGTGGCGTTGATCCTGCTGATTTTCTGGATGCCCACGCGGATCTTTCCGCCTCGCGCACCGACCTAGCCAAAAGGAATTTTCATGAAACGCAAAGACAAAGTGGCCGTCTCCGTCATCACCATATTTGCCGTCGGTGTGCTGGTGTACCTGGTCGCGCCTGGCTTGTTGGGCAGTAAGCACCAAAGCACCAACGACGCGTTCGTCGCCGCTGACTTCACCTTGGTCGCTCCGCGCGTGGCGGGTTTTATCAAGGAAGTGCTGGTGGAGGACAACCAGCGTGTCAAGGCCGGACAACTGCTGGCGCTGATCGACGACCGGGATTTTCGCGCCGCCGCCCAGGCCGCTGATGCCGACACCTTGGTCGCCCAGGCTCAACTGAAAAACGCCACCGCGACCCTGGAACGGCAAAGCTCGGTGATCGCCCAAGCCCAGGCCACCGTCGCCGCGGACCGCGCCGAAGTGGCCTTCGCCGAACACGAACTGAACCGCTACAACCACCTCGCCGGCGTGGGCGCCGGCACGGTGCAAAACGCCCAGCAAGCCAAGACCCGCATCGACCAGGCCACCGCACGCCTGGCCAATGCCACAGCAGTGCTGGCAGCCGAGCGCAAGCAGGTGGAGATTCTCACCGCCCAGCGCGATGCCGCCGAAGGCGGGCTCAAGCGCGCCCAGGCCGCGCTGGAAATGGCCAGCTATCAGCTGTCCTACACGCGCATCGTGGCGCCGGTCGATGGCATGGTCGGCGAGCGCGCGGTGCGCGTCGGCGCCTACGTGACGCCGGGCAGCAAGATCCTCGCCGTGGTGCCGTTGGCCGAGGCCTACGTGGTGGCCAACTTCCAGGAAACCCAGCTCTCTCACATGCATGCCGGCCAAGCCGTGCAGGTGCGGGTCGACAGCCTCGACGGCGAGTTGCTCAACGGTCATCTGGAGAGCCTCGCCCCGGCGACTGGGGTGACCTTCGCCTCGGTCAAACCGGACAACGCCACGGGCAACTTCACCAAGGTGGTGCAGCGCATTCCGGTCAAAATTGTGCTGGAACCCAACCAGCCGCTGACCGAGCGCCTGCGCGTCGGTATGTCCGTGGAGGCGAGCGTCGACACCCAACCTGTTGCCGTTCAACGTGAGGTGGCGCAGCAATGAAACGCCTTGCCTGGCTCACCCTGAGTCTGATCAGCCTGAGCGCCTGCACCGTCGGCCCGGATTTCCAGCGCCCGCAAAGCCCTCAAGTGGCGCAATGGAACGAGCCCCAAGGCCGCCAAGCCGACAGCCGCGCCATCAGCGACCCACTCCAGGAGCGCTGGTGGGACGTGTTCCACGACGCACAACTCTCGGCCCTCACGCGCCGCGCCCTCATCGATAACCTCGACCTGAAACTGGCCAGCAGCCGCCTGGAACAAAGCCGCGCCGTGCGCCAAGTGACGACCGCCGAGCGCTATCCCAATGTCGAAGCCTCAGGTGCTTACCAGCGCAAACGCAACAGCGGCAAAGGCTTGAGCGACCCATCCGGCGAAAACGGGCGTTCCGCCTTCAACCAGTGGGACGCGGGCTTCTCCGCGTCCTGGGAGCTGGACTTCTGGGGCCGCGTCAAACGCGAAACCGAAGCCGCCGACGCCACCCTGCAAGTCGCCGAAAACGACCGTCGCGCCGTGCTGTTGTCGGTGCTGGCCGAGACCGCCCAGGACTACATCCAACTGCGCGGCGTGCAAAACACCCGTGCCGTCACCGAGCAAAACCTCGACGTTGCGCGCCACAGCCTCAAGCTCTCGCAACTGCGCCTGGCCGACGGCGTAGCGACTGATCTGGACGTGGCCGAAGCCGCTGCCCAAGTCGCCGCCATCGAAGCGCGCTTGCCGGATTTGCAGCAACGCCAGGATCAGCTGATCAACGCCCTGAGCCTGCTGATGGGCGAGCCGCCACAAGCCCTGCACGCGCAGTTGTCCAAGGACGCCGCCGTACCGCAGACCCAGCGCCAAGTTGCTATCGGCCTGCCGTCGCAGCTTGCCGAACGCCGCCCGGATATCCGTCAGGCCGAAGCCCGTTTGCACGCGGCCACCGCCAACATCGGTGTGGCCAAGGGTGATTTCTACCCGCGTATCACCCTGTCCGGCAGCCTCGGCTCCCAGGCCATGCAGCTGTCGGATCTTGGCTCCTGGGGCTCACGAGCCTTCGCCTTCGGCCCTCAGTTCAGCCTGCCGCTGTTCAATGGCGGGCGCTTGCAAGGCATGGTGAATCTGCGCGAAGCCCAGCAACAGGAAGCGGCCCTGGCCTACCAGCAAACCGTGCTGCGCGCCTGGCATGAAATCGACGACCAACTGACCCGCTACAACGCCAGCCAACTGCGCCGCGACAGCCTCGCCGAAGCCGTGCGCCAGAACCAGATCGCCCTGATCACCGCACAGCATCAGTACGTCGAAGGCGTGGCGGACTTCGTCAACGTGCTCACCGTGCAGAGCGCACTGCTGGCGACCCAGGAGCAGTGGGTGGAAAGTTCTACCGGCGTGTCGTTGGCCATGGTGGGGTTGTACAAGGCGTTGGGTGGGGGTTGGGAATCGGTGTATCCGCTGCACACCGCCGAGCGCTGAGCAACAAAGAGCTTTGTCAGTCGCGAAATAAGATGTAATGATAATTGCTCTCAATAACTTATCTGAGCGTTTCATGGGCATCGCGACTGACGGCCAGCAACAGCTTCACCTCCTGTACCGCGACCACCACGGTTGGCTGCAAGGCTGGTTGCGCAAGCGCCTGGGTGACCGTGAGCATGCGGCGGACGTGGCCCAGGACACGTTCCTGCGCCTGTTGGTGTCCGGTCGCTTTCCCGGTGATAAGGAAAGCCGCAGCTACCTGGCGCAAATTGCCCGTAACTTGGTGATTGATCAATGGCGACGGCTGCGCATTGAGCGCGCCTACCTGGAAAGCATCGCGCACCTGCCCGAGCCTGAATCGCCGTCCCTGGAAACCCGTGCGCTGATCCTCGAAACCCTGATGCAGATCGACGCCATGCTCGACCGCATGCCCGACAACGTGCGCCGTGCCTTCCTGTTGTCGCAGTTCGAAGGGCTGAGCTACGCACAGATCGCCGAACGCTTGGGAGTCACCGTCAGTTCGGTGCAGAAGTACATGACCCGTGCCATCGTCGCCTGCTATCAGGTGGTCTACGAAGAATGAAACACGACGCGCCTATCGCGCCGGCCATCGTCGAGCAAGCCAGTGAGTGGTTGATGCTGCAATGGGGGGGTGAGTTGCAAGGCGATCAACGCCAGGCGTTTGCCCAGTGGCAGGCCGCAGACCCGGAGCACCGGCGTGCCTGGCAGCGCTTGCAGCAGTTGCAGCACACCCTCGGCGGCGTACCCACTCACAGTGCCCGAGCGGTGTTGCGCGACACCCCGGACACCCAGCGCCGCGCCGCGCTCAAGCTGCTCGGCTTGCTGCTGGCGGCCGGTGGCAGCGGGGTTCTGGTGCAGCGCAGCGAACCCTGGCAAGCGGCGTTTGCCGAGTACCGCACGCGCACGGGCGAGATCCGCCACGTCACCCTCAGTGACGGCACGCGCCTGGACCTTAACAGCGACAGCGCCGTGGACCTGCGCTTCAGTGCTAGCGAACGGCGTGTTCGTCTGGTGCGTGGCGAGATCCTGTTGACCAGCGGCCAGGACCCTTCCCGCCCGCTGATCGTCGAAACCCCAGCCGGTGATGTGCAAGCGTTGGGCACCCGTTTTGCCGTGCGCGAGTTGCCCGACGGCAGTCGCGTCGACCTTTACGAAGGCCGCGTGCGGGTCAGCCCGTTGCACGGCACCGCCGTGCAGATGCAGGCCGGTGAGAGCCTGTGGTTCAACGCGGGCCAAAGCTGCGCGTTGCCTGGGTTGAGTGCCAATACCAGCAGTTGGACCGAGCATCGCCTGATCGCCGAGCGCCAGCCGCTGGGCGAGTTTGTCGCGCAATTGAGTCGCTATCGACCTGGGCTGCTGCGCTGTGATCAGGCGGTGGCGGGGCTGTTGCTCACCGGCGTATTTCCGCTGGATAACACCGACGCGATCCTCGCGGCCCTAGAGCGCTCACTGCCGGTGCAGGTGCAGGCGGTGACGCGCTACTGGGTGACGATCAAGGCGCGGGTCTGAAAATATTTTCATCACTGCTTGTCGGTTTCGGCTGCCCGCTCGGGATACCTCTTGAAAGCCAATCAAGAAGCGATCTCACGGGGAGTCCTGCAATGCCGCACCACCCAGTCCAACCCTTGGCCCGCGCGCTGCGCCGTGGCTTGTTTGTCAGCCTTTTGGCGACGGTGCCTGTGGCGCCGAGCTTTGTTCAAGCGCAAGAAAGCGCCGAAGCGCAGCACGCCTATAACATTCCGGCGGGTAGCCTCGACCAGGCACTGAATCGCTTTGCCAGCGCGTCGGGCATTTTGCTGTCGGTCGACGCCACGCTCACCGAAGGCAAGCGCACGGCGGGTCTGCAGGGCCGTTATGCGGTAGGGGTGGGGTTGGAGCAGTTGCTGGCAGGCAGCGGTTTGGTCGCCGTGCAATCCCAGGGCAGTTGGTCGTTGCAGGCGAGTTCTGCGGGCGGCCGTTGCAGTTGGGCGCCACGCAGATCAATGGTCAGCAGGAGCAGGAAAGCGCCTGGGGCCCGGTGGACGGGATTGTCGCCAAGCGCAGTGCGTCCGGCAGCAAGACTGATTCGGCACTGGTGGAAATCCCGCAGACGATCAACGTGATCACTGCCACAGAGATCAAGGCCCGTGGCGCCCAGAGCGTGACCCAGGCGCTGCTCTACACCCCTGGCATGAGCGCCGGCGGCTTCGCTGACCGGGTCAAATTGTTTGACGAACCCACCTCGCGGGGTTTCTCGCCCACGCCGCTGTACCTCGACGGTTTGCACCTGCCTTACGGCGGCGGCAGCACCGGCGGCGCATTGCAGATCGAACCCTACTCCCTGGAGCGTATCGAAGTGCTCAAGGGCCCGGCGTCGGTGCTGTACGGGCAGAACCAGCCGGGCGGTATCGTCAACATGGTGAGCAAGCGGCCCAGCGAAACCCCCGTGCATCAGTTGGTGCTGGAAGCGGGTACGTACGAACACAAAAGTGCCGCCATCGACCTCAGTGGTCCGTTGGATGAGCAGGGGCAATTTCTCTACCGCCTGACCGGCCTGGCCAATGATGGGCAGGACGAAATCAACTACGTCGAAAACAAACGCCAGTTCATCGCCCCCAGCCTCGCCTGGCAGCCCAACGACGACACCCGCCTGACCGTCTTCGCCCAGTACCAGAAAGACAAAGGCGTGCCCGAAGCCCAAGGCCTGCCGGCGTCCGGCACCCTTTGGGCCAATCCCAACGGCAAGATCAAGCGCGATCTGTTTATCGGTGAGCCGGGCGTCAACCAGTACAACCGCGAGCAGTACGTGCTGGGCTACGAGCTTTCCCATCGCCTCAACGACACCTGGACCCTCAAGCAAAATGCGCGCTACGCCGAGGTCGACGATCGCTACACCGCGCCGCTGCACGGCTACCGCTTCGTCGCCAACCCGGCCACCGGCGTGCAGGATCAGCGCTACCTGCAACGCTTCGGCGTGGACTGGTCGCAAACCAACAAAGTGTTCGGCGTGGACAGCATCGCCCAGGCCGAATTCGCTACCGGCGTGCTGGACCACACCCTGATCGTCGGCCTGGATTACTACCACTCCAACTCCCAGTTCCTCGGCCTGTACGACCGAAATCCGCCGATCATCGACCTGTTCAAGCCGGTCTACGGTCAGCGTATGAACTTCGGCCAGCCCTATCGCTGGGACCGCACCATTACCCAGACCGGCCTGTACGTGCAGGACCAGATCAAACTGGATAAATGGGCGTTTGTGCTCGGCGGTCGTTACGACTGGGCCAATGTGGTGAACAAGGAACCGATTCAGGACAGCCGCTTCGCCAGCAAGGACCAGGCCTTCACCGGTCGTGCCGGGTTGGTTTACCTGTTCGATAACGGTGTGGCGCCCTTCGTCAGCTACACCGAATCGTTCCTGCCGCTGGCCGGCACCAGTATCGATAAAAAACCGTTCGAGCCGTCCACCGGCAACCAATTCGAAGTGGGCGTGAAGTACCAACCGCCCGGCCAGAAGAGTTTCGTACAGGTCTCGGTCTACCAACTGGACCAGGAAAACGTGCTGACCACCAACCCGGTAGATACCACCTACAGCACCCAAAGTGGCGCGATGCGTTCGCGGGGTGTCGAGCTGGAAGCCAAGGCCTCCCTCAGCGATGCATGGGACGTGGTGGCCTCGGCCTCGCGCAACGACGTCAAATACACCAAGGACAACGACGGCCGCGAAGGTCGCCACCCGGCCGGCATCTCACCGCTCACCGCCTCGATGTGGGTCAACTACACCGTGCTCGGCGACACCCCTTTGGCTGGCCTCGGCGCAGGCCTGGGCGTGCGCTATGCCCGTCAGAGCCTGGGTGACTATTACGCAGGCGCTTTCACCGTGCCGTCCTACAGTGTCTATGACGCCAGCCTGAGCTACGACCTGGGCAGTTCGCCGCTGAAACTCAAGGGCGTGAAGCTGGCGATGAACGTGCAAAACCTCACCAACAAGACCTATGTGTCGCAATGCACCAGTGATTTGGATTGTTACTACGGGGAAGGGCGCACAGTGGTGTCGAGTTTGACCTACGACTGGTGAGCCTTTCAGGTGTGTATCAGCAAACAGGTCACATCGTCTTCAGTCGGGTGGGCGTGGAGAGATTGCGCCGCAATGACGGCTAATTGGCTTTCGGGTGAGAGCTCTGCCCAGAAACCGTCTGTTGCCAGAACCCATAATGTATCCGGGGTTACTGGCAACGATTGAACGCGGGGCTCGTGGCTCCTGCGATGACTCATGCAGTTGAGCAGTTGTTTACGGGCCGGGCTGTTGGCAATGAGCGCGTGGCCCAGATCGCCTTTCCAGTTGGGGCCGCAGTGTGGCGAACTGAGCCAGTTCACGGGCTGATTTTTTTCCAGATGCCCCAGGCAGCAATCGCCAGCATGAATGGTGATTGCGGTTTGGCCAAGAACCAGCAAGGCAAGGTAGCTGGCGGAAGCGAATGGGAAGTCGGGGCACAGGTTTGAGTGCACGTCGTTGAATGAAGTGAGCGTCAGCTTCAGCGCCTCATCGAGCGAACGTACTTCAGTTGGCTGTGCGTGGGCGAACGCACCGAGCACATGTTGAATCATGGCTTTCGCCAGTTGACCGCTTCCGGGTTTAGACGTCCCATCGGCGATGACATAGAGCTGGGCGCCAGCATTGTGCGCCCAGCCGCTGAAGTCACGGTTTTCTGCTCTATGAGTACCTTTGCGGCTAAGTCTCAGGCGCAGGGTCAAACGCTCGCTCCTGCATCAATCAATGCAGCGAGACGGCTGTAAATCAAGGCCTCGCGATCGGGGTCTTGGGCTGTGCTTTGGATTACGTCTTGAAACGCCGTCAACTTGAGCAGCGCCGACAGTTGATCGCTCACGAAGCGTCGCAGGTCGACAGGGGCTTGTTTTACTTCTGCTGTCAGTTCCTCCCGGCCGTCCAGTAAAGCAATGATGTCTTCAATGTCGTTGGACATCAGGACGTCGCCGTTACCTCTTCCTTGATACGCCTGCAGTTTTGCGGCGAGAAACCAGGGGGCGGCAAAGACTTTGATGCGGGTGCCATTGGGCAACGCGTAATCAATGGCATGTTCCAGTCCACCGACAAACCAAGTATTAGAGAAACCCAGTACTTTCTCATCGGTGGGCATGAAGTCGACTTTCAGTTCACCCAAGCGCAAGCGGCATGTAACCGTATCCTGGCCTGTGTTTTTGAATCCCTTGATCTTGAGAGTTTCCTCCAGTCGGTACCAGGCTGCGGTGCTTGTCAGGTGGATGACCAAGTCCACGTCATCGGTGCCACGAATGGACTCCTGAGTGTATTCGTCGGTGATCAGCAGGACTGTCGTGCACCCACCCACAAAAGCCACTTGCCGCCGCAGCTCGGCCCCCAGCGCGTCGGCGACTTCCTCAAGCATTTGCAGCATCATTTCCCGGGCGGAGTTCACAGAATCCACTCCCTCAGCATGGCGTCGGCTACTTTGGCTTCGCGGGGGCCTCCTATGCGGATGGCATCAACGAGGGCCAGGAAATGGTAAAGAAGCTCATCCTTTTTTACCGCTCCCGGCACCGTCTTGTACAAGGGCGTGATTTCCTGGCCTTTGCTTTTGCCGTAGGCGTCCGGCCAAACGGGGATGAATTCGCCGCCGCTGATGACCTTTCCCGCCAGGATGGGGGCCGCGAAGGCGGTCGGAATGCCCCGAACGATGGGGCCTGGCTTCACCGGAAAAATATAACGAATGCTGTAAGTGACGAGATCAAGCAGTGCTTTTTTTCTGACGAGAGGCGAACCGTCGTTATTGTCCGTAAACACCAACCCAATTTCGCGGCATCGGCTTAAAGATGAAGATACCTCTGTCTTGCTCAGCCCCAATGCCGATGCGAGGGCTCTTACAGAGTAGCTTTGTTGATTGTCCTGTTCGGCAGGCTCGCTCTCGTCCCAGCCGCGCCAGTCTTCGAGATCAGAAAGCTGAACGGCTTGTATGTCGTTTTCATTTTCAAAAAATTGCTTGATGGTCGAGATGACCGCCCCTTCCGAATCTTGCATCACGGAGAACTCGCGTTTTTTCACGCGCTCCCCCCTGGCCTGCAATTCCAGGCTTATGAGTTTGAACAAGATAAGTACGTCTTGACTTTTCATGGGGCTCCAAACTTAAGTGTCCTCTGTCCGCGGACAGAGGACACTTTCTTGCACGGCTTCAATACCGATGTCAAGGATGATCAGCGATTCTGCAAAAACACCACATACCCCCGAAACCATTCACTCCCCTGCAAATACCCCGGTTCCTCCCAGTCCCCACCCTGAATCAATCCGACCTTGAACGGCAGCCCCAGCCGATTCATACGTGGCAAATACGCCGCGTAATCCGGGATGCTGTGGCGGCCTTGATACGTTTGCACCACCACTTCATCCACCACGCCCTTGAGCTGGGCGATGGCGGCTGGGTCTGCGTTGCTGCTCCAGTCCATCAGGCCGGTGATGCTCAGGCGTAGGTCGGCGGGCAGGCGCTGGCGCAGGTCGCGCAGGAAAGCGGCGTATTCGTGCAGGTATTGGGTGCGGGCGTCGAAGTCGATCTGGATGCCGACCACCGGGTTGCCCGCGTCGCGCCAGCGTTGCACCTGACCGAGCAGTTGGGTGTAGACGCGTTCCGGCCAGTGCAGGGTGTGGGCGCGGTAGACCACCCAGACTTCGCCTTGGGTGATGCGCGGCACGCTGATGCCCTGGGCGATAAATTGCACGCCGCGTTGGGGCGCGCGGCGGGTTGAGTTGATCTGGCCCTGGAGGATGTATAGGGTCTTGGCCTGTTTGAGTACCGGCTGGGGCGTGACGCCGCTCCACAGCCAGAAGGCGTCATAGTCGCGAGCGTCGACGGCCGCGAAGGCCGGGCTTGCCAGCAGCAGCAAGCCTAGCCACAGGTATTTCACCAGTAGTACTGCAGGGATTTGCCCCACTGGGTGTCGCCAAAGCCGGACTTGAGTTGGCGGAACCAGGCTTTGCGCACCGCCGGTTCAACGTCCTGGCCGCCGCAGCTGTTATAGCCGGCCGGCGCGTAGCAGTTGATGGCGCGGAACAGCGCGTAGGCCTTGTCGTTCTTTGGCGCCTTGGCATCGGCGATCACCTGCTTGTAACCGTCGAGGCGCGAGAAGGTTTCGCCCTTGAAGTCCGACGCGGTGCTGCCCAGGCTGCCGGCGGCGCGGGCCTGTTCCAACGGCATGCCGTCCAGGCCGTTACGCAGGATGAATTCGCCGAAGCAGTTCAGCGCTTGTGGGTTTTTCGCATCGGTCTGCAAGGTCGCAGCGGTCTGCGCGATGCTCGGGCAGGCATAGCCGGATTCGGCCTTGTCGCCGTTCCACTGGAACAGCTTCAAGCTCTGGCCGCCGCTATAGACGTAGCCAAGGCTGGTGCCCAATTTGTCTTCCGGGGGCGAAGCCGGCAGTTGCTTGAGGTCCTCGGCGAACGTGGCGTACTGGCTGCGCAGCAGGTCTTTATAAAGCAGCACGAACTGCGCGGTCTGGCGCTCCAGCGGGTCGCTGGCCTGGGCGATCTGTTGGCGCAGCAACTCAGGCCCGGCGACGTTGCGCAGCAGGATGTAACGCACCGGCTTGGCGCTGATCGGCGAGTCGCTGGCGAACACCTTGGCCAGTTGGCCGCTGCGCTCGTAGTTCATCGCCAGGGCCAGTTCCAGTTGGTCGCGTTGCAGCGGCAATTTGGCCTGGTCGAGCAGTTTCAGCCACAGGGCTTCGGCGCCTTTCCAGTCCTGTTTGTCTTCCAGCGCCAAGCCGCGCAGGGTCTGCTGGCTGAAGGCGAAGTAATTCAGGTTCGACGGAATGTCCTGAGGCAAGTGCTTCAAGGCGGTGTCCGGTTGATGCTCGATGTACAGGGCACTCACGGCCAGCAAGTAGTCGTACAGCTCGGGGGCGCTGGCAAAAGCGACTTTCTGTTTCTCCAGGTCTGTTCGGGAGAGCGCCGGCTGATCACCGCCGCGCATCACCATCAGGTCGCTGACCAACTGGATCATCGGCGTCGTGACCGTCTCGCTGTTGACCATCAACAGCTTGAGGTCGGCCTCTTCGATCAGTTCATCCACCGATACATTGCGCTGTGCATCCGACGCCTGTGTCATCGCCCAGGCATACGCGTCGGCGAGCTGGATGTTGTCGTCCGCCAGCCAGTACACGCGGCGCAGCAGGCCTCGGGCGGAGGCAACGTAACGACCCTGTGGATAAGTCTCCAGATAGCCAACAAAGCCATCTTTGGCCTGGCCCAGTGCAGACTTGTCCACACGCGCAAGCTGCGGCATCCCGTATTCGTCGAATGCTTCGGCCTGCGCCTGGTTCAGCAAGGTGCGGGCGCTCATGTACTGCGCGGTTTCCTTCAACCAGGGCAGTTCGCTGCCGCTGGCGGCGGCAAAACCGCGCTCGGCCTCGCTGAAACGTCCGCTGTAAAAGTCGGCGGCCGCTTGCAGATACGTGCGCAGCATGCGGCCATTGGATGACTCGATCGGTTCGGCGATCACCGGGCCGTCCCAGGTGCAGGTGATGAGCAGTTCCAACCGGGCCTTCGCCAGCAGCTGGCGTTCTGCGGTTGGCATGTCGGCTTGCACCACCTGGCTGATAAACGCAGTGGCGCTGTCATCGTCGTTGCTGCGACAGCGGCTGCCCTCGCCTTCGAGGTAGGCCTCGCCGGCAGTCGTGTACTCGTTTCGCTTAATGCCCAGAGAGGTCAGCAGGGTGTCGAGCTCGGCGGTGGGCGAGTCGTCCGAATCCGCTTCAGTTTCTGCGCTGGAAGCGGCAGCGAGGCGATACACCGGAAACGGCACCGGGCCGAAACCCTGGCTCAGATCGTCTTCGGTCAAAGCCTTCGGCGTCAGCGGCTCGGCTTTTTTGTCAGCCAGCAACAGGCGCAGGTTGACCCGACTGTCGTTGCCTGGGTTGAGAAAGGGAAGGTTGCTGCAGGCGTCGAGGCGGTCACGCGACACCCGCCAATCCGGGTAGCACGAGTCATCGGAACTGGCCTGGGCCGGTAGGGAAATACCGGCCAGCAGGGCCAGTGCCAGGGGTGACAGAAAACCGATGCGCATGACGTGTCCTTGATCCTGGGTCCTTGGAGGAGGGCAATGATAGCTTGATCCGACCAGTGCTTCGGTGAAGCCCTACACAAATTGCTGATTTGTCCGATTCCAGAAGCGAACGAGGGGCTTTTGACCTAGAGTGGCGGTGTTTGCGCTTAGGCAAGCAGGGCAGGGGAATCAGGGTGCGTCGGTCTGTGGTAGAGCAAAACGAAAAAGTTGGGGCGCTGCCCTCATTCACCCGTCTCACCTGGGACAACGCCGGTTGGATCAGTCGCCTATGGTGGGTGCCGATCCTGGCCTTGGCCATGGCCCTGCGTTTCTACCACCTCACCTCGGCGGCGATCTGGGGGGACGAAGGTTCGAGCCTCCTGCTCAGTGAATATGCCGTGGGCGACCTGTGGTTCCACGCGGCCCATGACGTGCACCCGCCGCTGTATTTTTTGCTGCTGCGCGGCTGGATCGAGCTGTTTGGCGACAGCATCTGGTCGATTCGTGGCATGAGCGCCATCCCCGGTGTCATCGTCGTGGGCCTGGGCATCTGGCTGACGCGGCAATTGTCCACGCGCCGTGCCGCTGTGCTGGCGGCCGTGCTGCTGTCGCTGCTGCCCACGGCGGTGCGCTACAGCCAGGAAGTGCGTATGTACTCCTTGCTTGGCGTGTGGTTGCTGGGCGCGACGCTGGCGCTGGTGTACTGGGTGCGCCAGCCCGAGCGCGCGCGCTACCTGGTGGTGTATGGGTTGCTGATGAGCGCGGGTTTCTACACCCATTACTTCACGGCGCTGTGTGTGCTGGTGCACTGGGCGTATCTGGGGCTGTTGAGCCGCTCCGGTGAGCGGCTGATCACGCGCCCGGCTTGGTGGGCGGTCAACGTTGCGATTGTGCTGATGTATCTGCCCTGGTTGCCGAACCTGCTGGAGCTGGTGCAGCATGTTGATCAGCTTAAGGTGGGCGGCGATATTGGGTGGGAGGACCCGGTCAGCCTGCTGTCCGTGCCGTCTATGGTGTGGCAATTTGTGATGCAGGACGAGGGCCTGGATTTCTGGCCGTTGGTGTTCTGGGTTTTTCCGTTGCTGCTGATTGCGGTGGTCGTAATAACGGCCTGGCGTGATCAAGAGCGTTATCAGCCGGCGAGCCTGCTGACGCTGTTCTTCCTGTTGCCGCTGCTGTTGGTCTACGCGGTCTCGTTTATCTCGCCGGTGTTTATCGAGCGCTATCTCACGGTATATGCCCTGGCTTTGCCGATCCTCCTCGCCCTGGCTATTGAGCGCCTGCCAGCACGCCTGTCATGGTTGGGGGCGGCTTTTTTTGTGCTGTTTGTCTGTGCGGAACTGGTGGGCCTCAAAAACAATTTCACCGTGGATGCGCACGACCAATTCAACGTGCCGGTGGAGTTCGTCAATCGCAATTACCAGGAAGATGACCGCATCGTCCTCAGCGACATGCTGTGGTATCTCAGCTACGTCTACTACGACCAGACCGACGCCCAACTGCAGCTCTACACCCCGCCCAAGCCCGATGGCACGTCAACCCGGCCGAATGCCTACGGCTTCGGCACCCTGGTGGACCAGGACGGCGGGCGCATCTACCTCGACCGCCTGTCGGCACTGCCAGCCGACACTCGCCGTGTGTGGCTGATCAGCAGCAACGAAGCGCCGGACGATTTCGCGCCATTGCCCGAGGGCTGGCGCGAGCTCAGTCGCCAGGACGGCGGTGGGGCCAGGGCGCGGTTGTTCGTGCTGTGCAATGTGCCGTCGGCGCTTCCCGAAGGCTGCCGCTAGACTCACCCGAACCTTTCTCTATTCAGGAGCCCACCATGGAATCGCCTGTGCATAACTTGCCTGCCTTGTTCAAACAGCTCGGCCTGCCGGATGACGCGGTCAGCATTGGCAAGTTCGTGGCTGTTCACTCGCCGCTCAAGCCGGACCTGAAGCTGGCGGATGCATTTTTTTGGACGGACAGCCAGAAGGTGTTTCTGCGCGAGGAGATTCTGGAGGACGCGGATTGGGCGGAGGTGGTGGATGAGTTGAATCTGATGTTGCGGGGTGGGCGAGGGGTGTAAAAAAAACTTTGTGGAAACACGATAATGTAAAAAAATGGTGAGAGGCAAAAAAGCTGAGATATGCCCATCTCTGCGAATCGCTGGATTTGAGAGTGTCAGATTTTTTGTGTTCGGGCCGGTTACGGCCTGCCGTCAGGCAGGCCATCTTTACCAGGTCGGCCTGATAAATCGATCTCCGTACAGAATCGCAAATTGATTCATTGCGTTCTTCCAAT
>NZ_RWIO01000064.1:0-63838 GCF_009764655.1 Pseudomonas sp. PB105 | reverse complement strand
TTTTCTGAAAAAACGCGGTGGCTTTGATGGGGCTGCTTCGCAGCCCAGCGCGGGACAAGCCCGCTCACCACAACAGCCCAGTTGCTATAGATTCAGCATCCACAGGAAGTTGTGTAGATACCTATGCTCATCGGGGGCAAGCCCCCTCCCACACTTGAACTGCGCTGCGGTCAAAAATGTGGGAGGGGCGGTGCGACGATTCGACTGGCCCCCGATGAGGCCGGCACAGCTACCGACACGCTCAGGAAGCCATCCCCAACTCCCGCTTCACCAGCTTCGCCAACTTCACGCTATCAATCGGCTTGAGCAAAAAATCCACCACGCTCAAATGCATGGCATCAATCACGTCCGGCGCCTCCGCATCCCCCGACATGATGATGATCGGCAGCGCCGCCCGCGTGGATTCACGCACTTGTCGGATCAGCTCCAGGCCATTGCTCGGTGCCATGCGCAGGTCGGTGATCAGCAAACCGATGGAACTGCTGGATTTCAATAAATCCCACGCAGCCTCACCACTCTCGGCCGTCATGCAGCGAATACCGTCCAGCCCCAGGATTTCCGCCAGCAGTTCGCGTGCGTCCTTGTCGTCGTCGACGATCAACACGCGTTGTGGCGGTAAATCAGGCTCCAGCATCACGGCGCTCAGCGCCTCGCGCTCGGCATCACTCAAAATATCGTGGTCGGACATACGGTTCTCAGCAGTTTTCATCAATCCCCCAGCACACTCGTCAGACATCTGCGGAAGGGCGATCAATGTGCACTTCGTCGGAAAGTTTGCCTAGTGGGTGTTCTACGGGGTTTGGACGATATTCATGTAAGGTTTTTCCCTAGGTGTGTGCCGTTTGTATCGACCTAGACTTACGTCCAATGGGCACCCACCGCGTAGGAGCCGACCATGAGGGACGATAACGACAAAAAAACTGCGGTCACTGTTATGAGTAAAGCTGATGCTTTCACGCAGGCGGGTAAAACCGCCGTGTTGCAGAACATCCACGGCACCCTGCAATTCCTGCAACGTTTCCCGCCATTCAATCAAATGGAAAATGCGCACCTGGCGTTTTTGGTTGAACAGTGTCAATTACGCTTCTTCGGCCCCGGCGAGAGCATTCTCAAGCCATCGGGCGGGCCGGTGGAGCACTTCTACATCGTCAAGCAAGGCCGCGTCGTGGGCGAGCGGCCGGAGTCGGCAGAAACCACCTTTGAAATCACCACCGGCGAGTGCTTCCCCCTCGCCGCGCTGCTGGGCGAACGGGCCACGCGCACTGAGCATAAAGCCGCCGAAGACACCTTCTGCCTGCAACTGAACAAACCGGCCTTTATCAAGCTGTTCGCCCTCTCCAGCCCGTTTCGCGACTTTGCCCTGCGTGGCGTCAGCAGCCTGTTGGATCAGGTCAACCAACAGGTGCAGCAAAAAGCCGTGGAAACCCTCGGCACTCAATATTCGTTGAACACCCGCCTGGGCGAATTGGCCATGCGCCACCCGGTGATGTGCAGCCCGGACACGCCGCTGCGCGAAGCGGTGACACTGATGCACGAGCAACAAGTGGGCAGCATTGTGATTGTCGACGCGCACCAGGCGCCTCTGGGGATTTTTACCCTGCGCGATCTGCGCCATGTGGTGGCCGACGGCACCAGTAATTTCAGCCAGGCCATCGACAGTTATATGACCCAGGCGCCGTTCTTCCTGACCCCGGACCACAGCGCTTTCGACGCGGCAATCGCCATGACCGAGCGGCATATCGCCCATGTGTGCCTGGTCAAGGACCAGCGCCTGTGTGGCGTGGTGTCCGAGCGCGACCTGTTTTCCCTGCAACGGGTCGACCTGGTGCACCTGGCCCGCACCATCCGCAATGCGCCCAGGGTGGAGAATCTGGTGGCGATTCGCGGGGAGATCGGCCAGTTGGTCGAGCGGATGCTCGCCCATGGCGCGTCGTCCACCCAGATCACTCACATTATTACCCTGCTCAACGATCACACCGTGTGCCGGGTGATCGAGCTGACCCTCGCCGAAAAAGGCGACCCCGGCGTGCCCTTCAGTTGGTTGTGTTTCGGCAGCGAAGGCCGTCGCGAGCAAACGCTGTACACCGACCAGGACAACGGCATTCTGTTCGAGGCCAGGGACGCGGTGGAAGCCGCCGAGATTCGCGGTCGGTTGCTGCCCCTGGCGCAGCAGATCAACCAGAGCCTGGCGCTGTGCGGGTTCAGCCTGTGCAAAGGCAACATCATGGCCGGCAACCCCGAGCTGTGCCTGTCGCGGGCGGAATGGGCGCGGCGGTTTGCGGCGTTTATTCGTGAGGCGACGCCGGAAAACCTGTTGGGTTCGAGCATCTATTTTGATCTGCGGGTGGTGTGGGGCGATGAACAGGGTTGCGAGCACTTGCGCCAAAGCGTTCTGGATCAGGTGGCGGATAACCGGCTGTTTCAACGCATGCTTGCAGAGAATGCCTTGCGCCAACGGCCACCTGTAGGACGTTTCCGTGAATTCGTGCTGACACGCAAAAGCGGTGAAAAGGCCACACTCGACCTCAAAGTGCAGGGGCTCACGCCATTCGTCGATGGAGCGCGCCTGCTGGCGCTGGCCAATGGTATTCACGCCAACAACACCCTGGAGCGCCTGCGTCAGTTGGTGGCCAAGGAGGTCATCGAGCCGCTGGACGGCGCCGCGTATGAAGAGGCGTACCACTTTATTCAGCAAACCCGCATGCAGCAGCACCAGTTGCAGACCCGCGAGAACCAGCCGTATTCCAATCGCGTCGACCCCGACAGCCTCAACCACCTCGACCGCCGCATCCTGCGTGAATCCCTGCGCCAGGCCCAGCGTCTGCAAAGCAGCCTGACGTTGCGGTACCAACTGTGAGTTGGTTCGACTGGCTACGTACGAAAAAGCCCGGACTCGATGCCGCGCAACAACGGCGCCTGGAGCAACTGTCCAAGCCGGTGCCGCTGGGCGACACCCCATTGCGCGCCCAACGCTGGGTGGTGGTGGACCTGGAAACCAGCGGCCTGAACCTCAACCGTGATCAGGTACTGTCCATCGGCGCAGTGGTGATTGAAGACGGCGCGGTGGATTTCTCCCAGCTGTTCGAGCGCACCCTGCAACGCGCAGAAACAAAACTCAGCCCCAGCGTGTTGATCCACGGCCTCGGCCCCAGCGCCATCGCCGCCGGCAGTGATCCGGTAGAAGCGCTGCTGGACTTCATGGCATTCGTCGGCGACAGCCCATTGCTGGCTTTCCATGCGCCCTTCGACCAGCACATGCTGGGCCGCGCACTCAAGGACAGCCTGGGTTATCGCTTGGCGCACCCGTTTCTGGATGTGGCCGACATCGCCCCGCTGCTGTGCCCCGAGGCGCATATCCGCGAAGCCGGGCTGGATGACTGGATCAACCATTTCCAGCTGCACGTGGGCGAACGCCATCACGCCAGCGCCGATGCCCTGGCCACGGCGGAACTGATGCTGATTCTGTTCAGCCGTGCGCGACAGCAGCACATCGACACAACCTACGCGTTGCAAACGCGCCTGAGCCAATGGAAACGCCGCAAACAAGCGCCCTCTTTCTAACCACGCGAATAAATAACGTTTGGATGACCGCGCTTCTATTGTGTTGAGTGGGCTTTTATTGTGGTGAGCGGGCTTGCCCCGCGCTGGGCTGCGAAGCAGCCCCAAAACCTGCCAATGGGTTATGACTGAAAAAACGCGGGGCTTGGATGGGGGCCGCTTCGCAGCCCAGCGCGGGCAAGCCCGCTCACCACAGAATCCCGCCCGCCACACAGAGTGCGTCTTACCAGGCAACGCTCATCCATTAGATGTCATTAAGCCTTCAACCCGACGGACGCCAATTGCGCCCACCCCACGCCTCTGACACAATCGCGAATAATTCTCGTTAGTTTAAACCCCTTGTTTATTCGGTGATGCCTTGTCGTCGGCCCAGACCCCACACAGTGAGCTTGTTGGCGCGTTGTATCGCGACCATCGTGGCTGGCTGCTGGCCTGGCTGCGGCGCAATGTGGCCTGCCCGAGCCGCGCCGAAGACCTGAGCCAGGATACTTTCATGCGCCTGCTGGGCCGTGACGAGTTGCGCGAACCCCGCGAGCCTCGGGCATTTCTGGTGGCGATCGCCAAAGGCTTGTTGTTCGACTACTTCCGTCGCGCCGCCCTGGAACAGGCCTATCTCACCGAATTGATGCTGATCCCGGAAAGCGAACACCCGTCCCCGGAAGAACAGCAACTGATCCTCGAAGACCTCAAGGCCATCGACCGCCTGCTCGGCAAGCTGTCGAGCAAGGCCCGCGCCGCCTTCCTCTATAACCGTCTCGACGGCCTGGGTCACGCAGAGATCGCCCAACGCCTCGGCGTGTCGGTGCCTCGTGTGCGCCAGTACCTGGCCCAGGGCATTCGCCAGTGCTATATCGCGCTGTATGGCGAGCCGACGTGAGTGCGATCAGCGCCAAGCCGGTGTCGGCCCGTGTGCTGGATGCGGCGATTGCCTGGCAGTTGTCCCTGGACTCCGGCGACGGCAGCGCCGTGGAACGCGAAGAGTTCAGCAAATGGCTGGCCAGCCATGAAGAACACGCTCGCGCCTGGCGCCAACTGGGCATGCTCGACCAACGCTTCGGCGTGGCCTCGGGCCCGGCGCGGGCGGCGTTGCTGCAGTCGCGCGAAGGCATTCGCCAGCGGGTGCGCAAGCTCGGCACTGGCCTGGCGAGTATCGCGCTGGTGTGCGGTCTGGCGTTGTTTGCCGGCGAGCGCTATGTGCCGATCCACTATTGGCTGGCCGACCAGCGCACCGCCACCGGCGAACAGCGCACGCTGAAACTGGCGGACGGCACCCGGATCAACCTCAATACCCACAGTGCCATCGACGTGCGTTTTGATGAAAAACGCCGGCTGATCGTGTTGCAGGACGGCGAAATCCTCGTCGAGACCGGCCACAACGATGCGCGCCCGTTCTACGTGCAAACCCGCGACGGCAGCCTGCGAGCGCTGGGCACGCGGTTTATCGTCAAGCGCGAGGAAGGCGCCACGCGATTGAGCGTTTTGCAATCGGCAGTCGCGGCGCAGCCGGAAGCCTTGCACCAGGAACAGATTTTCAAGGAAGGCCAGCAAGTGCTGATGCGCAGTGACGGCCTCGGCCCACTGCTGGCCGTCACTCCTGCCACCGACGCCTGGACCCGCGGCATGCTGGTGGTCGACAACGCCCGCCTGGGCGACGTGGTGGATGAGCTCAGCCGCTACCGCACCGGCTACCTGGGCGTGGACAAAAACGTGGCTGACCTGCGCATCACCGGCAGCTTCCCGCTGCACGACACCACGCTGGCGCTCAACGCCCTGCTGCCGACCCTGCCGGTGCGGATCGAGCAGCACACGCCGTGGTGGGTGACGGTCAAGGGTAAGCCTTAGGGTCTGTGGTCGCTGGGCGATCGCTATCGGGGGCAAGCCCCCTCCCACATTTTTGCGGGAGGGGCTTGCCCCCGATGAGGTCCTCAAACACCCCACAAAAAATATTTTCGCCCTGCCCTATCACTTTTCGATTCTCGTTCGGCACCTAGGCAATTGAGAAATATTTCCATTCAGGAGCCGCCCATGTCCCGCACGCTAGACACCTTGTTGCGCCCCAGCCTGTTAGCCGTGGCCATTGCCCTCAGCGCCCCGCTGGCCAGCACCTCGCTGTTCGCCGCCGAACAGGCGTCCAGCGTGCGTGCCTACAACCTGCCTGCCGCATCGCTGGCCACGACCCTGAACCAGATCGCCAGCCAGGCCGGCCTCGCGCTGACCCTCAACCCGGCGCTGGCGGCGGGCAAGACCTCGGCTCCGGTCAAAGGCCAGTTCGATGCGCAAGGCGCACTGCGCGAAGCGTTGCGTGGCACCGGGTTGCAGTTGGAGCAGAGCAGCGCTGGGACGTTTACCTTGGTGGCGATTCCCGAGGGGGTTGTGGCGTTGCCGGAGACCAGCATCATTGGGCAGGGCGATAGCGAAAGCGCTTGGGGGCCGGTGGAGGGTTACGTCGCCACCCGCACAGCGGCTGGCACCAAGACCGATACGCCTATCGCCGAACTGCCTCGCTCGGTCACGGTGATCACTCGTCAGCAAATGGAAGACCGCTCCGTTCTCAACCTTAACGATGCCCTGCGGTACACCGCTGGCGTGCAGAGCAGCGGCTATGGCTCCGACTCGCGCAGTGACTGGCTGCTGGTACGCGGTTTTGTTCCGACGCAATTCCTTGATGGCCTGCCACTGCCTAAAGGCAACTACGCCACGCCGAAAATCGACACGTGGAATCTTGAGCGCATTGCCGTCCTGCGGGGCCCGGCCTCTTCGGTCTATGGGCAGACTCCGCCTGGCGGTTTGCTGGACATGGTCAGCCGCCGCCCTCAGGCACAAAGCTCGAATGAAATTGAAGTTCAAGCCGGCAGCAATAACCACAAACAGATCAACTTCGACAGCACCGGCAAGGTCGACGATGAAGGCCAGTTCCTCTACCGCGTCAGCGGTGTGGTGCGCGACAGCAACACCGCTGTCGATCACATCCCGGACAAGCGCTACAACGTCGCACCCAGCCTGACGTGGAATATCAACGACGACACCAGGCTCACGCTACTGACCCAGTTCACCCGCGACGATACGGGTATCACCGGGCAGTTCCTGCCATTGCAAGGCACCAAGTTGAGTTCACCGGCCGGCAAGATTTCCCACCACAAAAACCTGGGTGATCCGGACTGGGAATTCTACGACCGCACTTACTACGCGCTGGGTTACGCCTTCGAGACGCGCCTGAACGACACCTGGCAGTTCCATCAAAACCTGCGTTACACCAAGAACGACCTGTCCTTCCAGGGCATTACCGCCGGTGGCGCGTTCTTTCCGAATGGCCCTGAAGTTGCGGTTGATGCCGATGGCAACGTGAGTCGTTCAGCTGGCAAGGTCGATGAAAACATCGGCCAGTTCGCCGTCGACAACAACTTCCAGGCTGACTTCAAGACTGGTGCAATCAATCACACCCTGCTGCTGGGCCTCGACCACCAGCGCTCCGACAGCGATGCGCGCTGGCTGTGGGGCTCGGCGGGCGTGCCGACCATCAACTTCAACCGTCCGGTGTATGGGCAGGACTTCTCGAAAGTCACCTACTTCACCATGTACGACTACAACCAGAAGACCCAGCAGACCGGTCTCTATCTTCAAGACCAAATGGCTCTCGACAACTGGCGCCTGACGCTCGGCGGGCGTGAAGACTGGGTCCATACCGGCACCACGTTCCATAACCTCAACGACGCAACCAATACTCAGCGTGACAAGCATTTCAGCGGTAACGCAGCGCTGAGCTATGTCTTCGACAACGGCATCACCCCGTACCTCTCCTACGCTGAATCATTCCAGGCCGGCTCGGGTACACAAGTGGGCAGCACCGGGGCATTCAAGCCCACCGAAGGCAAGCAATATGAAGCCGGTGTCAAATACCAGCCGCCAGGCACAAAAGCGTTGTTCACCGCTGCGGTGTTCGACCTGACCCAACAAAACACCTCGGTCACCGAAGGCAGCATCACTCGCCAAGTCGGTGAGGTACGAGTCCGTGGACTTGAATTGGAAGCCAGCGCCGACGTTACCGAGAGCCTCAAGCTCGTGGGTTCCTATACCTATAACGACAGTGAAATCACTGAAGGTGTTGCCGCAGAAAAAGGCAATCGTCTGAACCAGCTGCCTCGCAACCAAGCCACCGGCTGGGCCGACTACACCTGGCGCAGCGGCATGCTGGACGGATTCGGTGTGGGTGCAGGCGTGCGCTACGTCGGCGACACCTACGGCAATGCCGCCAACACCGACCTCGGTCATGTGGGCTCCTACACCGTATACGACGCCTCGGTGCACTACGACCTGGGCCGCGTAAACAGCTCCATGAAAGGTGTGACCGTGGCAGTCGACGCCAAGAACATCTTCAACAAGGATTACCTGTCGACCTGCGACGGCTTCTACTGCTACTACGGTGACCAGCGTAACGTGGTCGCCAGCGTGAACTACAAATTCTAAGACGGTGAAAAACCGCTGATGAAGGGCCGCCTGAACCGCGGCCCTTTTGCCTTTTGGAGCCGTGATGAAAAGCAAAACCATCCGCCGCTGGTCCTTCCTCCACACCTGGACCAGCCTGATCTGCACCGTATTCCTCCTGCTGCTCGCCCTCACTGGCCTGCCGCTGGTGTTTCACCATGAGATCGACCATCTGCTGGGCAACGAGCCCACGCTGGCACAGATGCCTGCCGATACGCCGCAGCTCAACCTGGAGCAGCTTGTCGCCAAAGCAGAGGCCCATCTACCCGGCGAAGCCATGCAATACCTGGCCTGGGACGAGGACGATCAGAACGGCGTGATCGCGATCATGGCCGCCACCGCCGGCACCGAGCCCAATTCGTCCCACACCTTCATGCTCGACGCGCGCACCGGCGATGCGGTGGAAATGCCCTCGGCCAATGGCGGTTTCACGCTGTTCCTGCTGCGCCTGCATGTGGATATGTTCGCCGGGTTGCCCGGCAAGTTGCTGCTGGCGTTCATGGGCGTGCTGTTTGTGCTGGCGATCATTTCCGGCACGGTGTTGTACCTGCCGTTTATGCGTCGCTTGAAGTTCGCCACCGTGCGGCAGGACAAATCCACCCGCCTGCGCTGGCTCGACCTGCACAACCTGATTGGCGTGGTCACCCTGACCTGGGCGCTGGTGGTGGGCGTGACCGGCGTGATCAGCGCCTGCGCCGACCTGATCATCGCCGCCTGGCGCCAGGACAGCCTCAACGCCTTGATCGAACCCTACAAAAATGCCCCGCCGCTGACCCTGCGTGCGCCTGCAACGGAACTGCTGACCATCGCCGCCGAGGCCGCCCCCGGCATGCGGCCGGACTTTATCGCCTTCCCCGGCACGCGCTTTTCCAGCGAGCACCATTACGCGGTGTTCATGAAGGGCAGTACGCACCTGACCTCGCACCTGCTCACGCCGGTGCTGATCGACGCCAGTACCCTGGCCGTCACCGCCATCGCCGAACGCCCGTGGTACATGGACGCCATGGGCATGTCCCAGCCGCTGCACTTCGGTGATTACGGCGGCATGCCGATGAAGATCCTGTGGGCGGTGCTGGATGTGTTGACCATCGTGGTGCTGATCAGCGGGATTTACCTGTGGATCGTGCGACGCAAGGCAGGCAAGGCATGAAGCCGCGTCAGTCGAATTTCTGGAAGGTGTTTGGCCTTCCGCTGGGGATTGGCCTGCTCAGCGCCGCCGGGTTGTTTGCGGCGCTGCTGGGGGATGGGCTGTGGGATTCGTTGAGTTGGCTCGGGCTGGGCATACCTGCCGCCATAGGTGCCTGGGGGTTGTTCAAGCGGCGCGACTGAGGGCCTTATCGGGGGGAAAGCCCCCTCCCACATTCTGATTTGTGAACACGTTCAAGTGTGGGAGGGGGCTTGCCCCGATGAGACCCATAAAAACCCCCACAATCCCCCTCGCCAGCCACCGCGCAACCCTCTAGGCTAGCCCCAGCCTATTCAGAGGAATGCCCATGTCCGCTCCCAGCATGACCTTGTTTCATAACCCGGCTTCACCCTTCGTGCGTAAAGTCCGCGTGCTGCTGATCGAAACCGGCCAGCAAGATCGCGTCGCCCTGCAAGGGTGCATGCCGACCCCGGTCAACCCGGATGCTCAGGTGGTGCAAGGCAACCCCGTGGGCAAAATCCCGGCCCTGCGCCTGGCGGACGGCACGGTATTGCACGACAGCCGGGTGATCCTCGATTACCTGGACTACCAGCATGTAGGCAACCCGCTGATCCCCCGTGATGGCTCGGCCCGCTGGCGCCGCCTGACCCTGGCGTCGATGGCCGACGGCATCATGGATGCCGCCGTGCTGGTGCGCTACGAAACCACCCTGCGCCCGGTAGAAAAACACTGGACCCCGTGGCTCGACGAGCAGCGCCACAAGATCCGTCGCGCGCTTGCCGAATTGGAGCAGGACGCGATTGCCGAACTGACCAGCCACTTCGACATCGCCGCCATCAGCGTGGCCTGCGCCTTGGGTTATCTGGACTTTCGCCATCCGGACATGCAGTGGCGGTTGGATAATCCCAAGCTAGCTGCGTGGTACGCCGAGGTCAGCCAGCGGCCGTCGATGCAGCAGACCCAACCACCCATGTGAGGTTTCGTGGCGAGGGAGCTTGCTCCCGCTGGACTGCGCAGCAGTCCCCTTCTTTTGGGCCGCTTCGCGCCCCAGCGGGAGCAAGCTCGCTCGCCACAAAAAATAGCCGGTCAATCCGTGACACCAATGTTGCCTTCATTTGCTGATCCTCGCGCAACCCGATCATTGCACTGCCTCCAGATCAAACACCAACGGCTCAACCTCCTTGCGCTTGCCCACGCCATACCAGTCCAGCTTACGCGTCAGCACCATCACCGTGCCCAGCAAGCCGAACAGCAACAACGACCCCATCAGCAGCGCGTAATCCTCGGCGCTCAACAGTCCGTACAACAAGCCATACAACGCCGCCAACCCCGCCGAAAACCCCAGGCCATGGACGACGCTGCGCAGCACGTGGCACACATAAAAGCCGATCAACATCACACAGGCACTCGCCGAGATCAGGTACGCCAGGGCAAAGCCCAAGTGCTCGGACAGCGACAACAGCAGCAGGTAGAAGAACGCCAACGCCACGCCCACCAAGGCGTATTGAATCGGGTGCACCGCCAGGCTCTTGAGCACTTCGAACAGGAAGAAGCCGGCAAAGGTCAGGGCGATAAACAGCAGTGCGTATTTGATCGCACGGTCGCTCTTGAGGTACTGGTCCACCGGGTCGATGAAGTTCACGCCGAAGCTGCGGCTGTTGAAGTCCTCGCAGCTGTTTTCGGACAGGCAACCGCGCAGGGCTTCTTCAAGGTTGGTGGAAAAAAACGAGGTCTGCCAGTTGGCCGTGAAGCCTTGGTCGGTAACCTCGCGCTGAGCCGGCAGGAAGTTGCCGATAAAGCTCGGGTGCGGCCAATTGGAGGCCAGCGACACCTGGCTGGTCTTGCCCACCGGCACCACTTGCAGTTGTTCGGTGCCTTGCAGGCGCAGGTCAAAGGCGAAGTCCATGGCGGCCGGTTTCTTGTTGTCCTGCGCCGGCAGTTCGACGTGTACACCTTCGCCCAGCCAGCCCACCTGGCTGCCCGGCGAGAACTCCAGGCGCTGGCTGCCCAGTTCCAGTTTCAGTGCGTTTTCGATGCCGCGAATATCGCTGATGCCCACCGCCAGAAACGCCGGTTCAAAACGGTAATCGGCATAGTTCTCGGTGATACCCCACTGCTCCGGCAGCACAAAACGCCCGCTGATGCGGTTGTCGGCATGGAACAGTCGCGCCTGGTAAATGCCCCGTGCGCGCAGTTCGGTCTGCACCTTGCCATCGAGCTCAAAACGCTCCGGCAGGAAGTACAAACGACCACGCACTTCACGGGTTTCTTCGTAGCGCTTGTTGAGCTTTTCATTGAGCTTCCACTCGCGCACGGTTTTGCGATACGGCACCACCATCACCGGGCCGGTGAGGCGCTGGGCGTAGCTGGAACTGCGGGCGATGTCCATCAATACGCCGTCGCGCAGTTGCTGGCGGTCGCTGATGATGCCGTTGATCATCAGCAACGGAATCAGCAACAGCAGGATCAGCAGCGCAATCGCGCCAAGTTTGAAAAGCAGGCTGCGGTTCATGGGTCTCTCCCTGTTTTGATGGAGGGAGAGTGGGCCGCGTGTGTGGGGGTTTTATGTGGGCAATGTGGAGACTGTGTGGAGATGCAGTTCCACGCGCACGCCGCCGGGGACGTTACCGATCTGCAAAGCGCCGCCGTGGAGCTTCATCACTTCCTCGACAAAGTTCAGACCCAGGCCCGTGCTTTTGCGTCCGCTGGCCGGGCGTGGCAGCGAATAAAAGCGCTCGCTCAGACGCGGCAAGGCGTAGTCGGGAATCGGTGCGGCCTGGTTGAACAGGCTCACCTGCACTGCGTTGTGGTGCGTCTGCGCCGCGAATTTCAACAGGCCGCCCGGCGGTGTGAAATCCAACGCGTTCTCCAGCAGATTGCCCAGCGCCTGGCGCAGCAGAAAGGGCTCGCCGAACACCTTCACATCCGCCGCGATCGTCTGCTCCACTCGCAAGCCGGCGCTTTCGATCCGTGCACATTGGGCCTTGAGCACTTCGTCGACCAAGGCGGCCAGCGCGATAGTTGCCTGCTCTTCCAGGCCCTGGCGTTGCTCCACTTGCGCCAGGTTCAGCAGGCGCTCGATCAACTGTTGCAGGCGTGCGCTTTCGCTGTCGATATTGCCGACAAAACGCTGCTGCTGCTCGCGGGTCATGTCGCCCTGCAACAGCTCCGCCGCACCGCGAATCGCCGCCAGCGGGCTTTTCAATTCATGGGTCAGGGTGTGCACGTAATGCTCGACGTAGGCCTTGCCCTCCAGTTGCGTGCGCATGTGCTCCACGGCGGTGGACAACTGCTTCAACTCGCCGCCACGGTAGTGAGGCAACTCGGCGCGCCGCCCTTCACTGACCGCCTCGGCATAGGCCGTCAGCCGCCGTAGCGCAACGCTCAACCACCACGACAACAGCGCGCCCAGCAGCAGGCCCAGGATGACCAATCCGGCGCCGTACCACAGCAGGCGCCGCTCGGTGCGATCCACATAAGGCTGCAATGAGCTATTGGGTTTGGCCACAGTGACCACGCCGATGATCTGCCCGTTGTCGCGGATCGGCGCGCCCACGTGCATCACCGATGACGTGGCGTCATCCACATCGCTGCGGGTGGAACGGGCGCCGTATTCGCCGCGCAGGGTGAGGTAGACATCGTTCCATTTGGAGTAGTCCTGGCCCACCGCCTGGCCCGTGGAGTCGAGCAACACGATGCCTTTGGCGTCGGTGACGTAGATGCGGTGGTTGACCTGGTTTTTCGGCAGGCCCCAGATGGTCGCGCCCGGCTGGCGGTTGCCGTAGGCCTTGAGCAGTTCCTGCCAGTGGCTTTGGCCAAGGGTGCGGTTTTTCACGTCGTCGCGCAGGATCTCGGCCAACAGGTTGGCGGTGTCCACCAGGGTTTCTTCGGTGGACTGGCGCACGCCGGGGCGGATTTCCTTCATGACGGTGCTGAGCACAAAGTAACCGGTAAGGCCGATAAACAGCGCGTACACCAGGAAAATCCGCAGCCCCAGGCGCATCAGCTGTTGCTCGGGCTGTAGCTGTAGCCCAGGCCGCGATGGGTCTGGATCGGCTCGGCCTGCGCCGCCACGCTACGCAGTTTGCTGCGCAGGCTTTTGATATGGCTGTCGATATTGCGCTCGTAGCCGGCATCCGCCGGTACACCCACCGCATCGAGCAACTGCTCGCGGCTGAACACCCGCTCGGGTTGCTCCAGCAGGCTTTGCAGCAGGCGGAACTCATGGCGCGTGAGGTTCAGGGGCTGGCCGCGATAGTGGATCTGCATGCGTTCCAGATCCACCTGGAACACTGGCGGTGCAACGCCAGGGCCGACCCGCTTGAGGATCGCCTTGACCCGCGCCGCCACTTCCCGCGGGCTGAACGGCTTGACCACATAATCGTCCGCGCCGATTTCCAGCCCCACCACGCGGTCGATTTCGCCATTGCGGGCGCTGAGGAACATCACCGGCACTTCGGTGAAACGGCGCAATTGCTTGCAGGTTTCAAACCCGCTGATGTCGGGCAGGCCGATGTCGAGGATGATCAGGTCGGCGGGGCTCTGGCGCTGATGGGCCAACGCCTCCTGGCCGAGGCTCAGCCAGGTGGTGGTGAAACCCTCGCCTTGCAGGGCGAATATCAGCGTGTCGGCTATCGCCGCTTCGTCTTCGACAATCAGGATGTGGGGCATTTGGGTCTGTCAGCAGTCCGGTTTGTCGGCAGTGTACCGACGGGCCGGGTTTACCGCTGCGCCGAATTCACGCAGGGCCTTGGCGCCGATCAGCAGCGGGTAGTTGAAGCTGCTGCGGTCGGTAAGGTTGACCTCGACGGTGCGCTTGACGTCGCCCAGGCACATTTCCAGGTCGATCACCGGGCGCTTGGCCACGCTGGCTTCGTCCTTGTCGTCGTCTTCGTCGGCGCGGCTCTTGATCTTGCTGATGCGCGAGACTTTGTGTTCGTAGACTTTGTTGGAAGCGTCCTTGCCGCCGAGGCGGAAGCGCACCCAATCGTCGCCATCACGGGTGAAGGTTTCGATGTCGCGGGCCGACAGCGAGGCGGTCAGCGCGCCGGTGTCCATCTTGGCCTTGAAGGTTTCGCCGATCTCCGGCAACTGGATGTATTCGTAGCGACCGTAAAGGGTCGGCTCGGCGGCCATGACGGGCAGCGCAACGAGGGCAAGCAAGGCAAGGATAGATTTCACGTAGGTGGTTTCCTTGAATTAAGTAGGCGGATTCTAGACCGCAAGAGTGACTGTTAGTTAGTCTTCCCACCGTACCCGGTGCCTTGTGAAACATTCGTCAGGCGTTTTGCGATTTGGCCTCTAGACTCAGCTCTCTTATCATGGCCCGCCCACAAGATCCCAAGAGTTGCTTATGCGCCGCCTGCTCACCGGCTGTCTGGTCACCCTGCTGCTGTTACTCAATACGCTGATCCTGATCGGCCCCTTGCTGGTGTTCGCCCTGCTCAAGCTGGTGGCTCCGGGGCGCTCGCGTGACTACATGTCGTGGGCGGTGATGTGGATCGCCGAGACCTGGGCCGAGATCGACAAACTGATCTTCGCACGCTGCATCCCCACCCAATGGGACATTCGCGGCGGCGACGACTTGCGCAGTGACACCTCGTATCTGGTCATCAGCAACCACCAATCCTGGGTGGATATTCCGGCGCTGATCCAGGCGCTTAACCGGCGTACGCCGTTCTTCAAGTTCTTCCTGAAAAAAGAACTGATCTGGGTGCCCTTCCTGGGCCTCGCCTGGTGGGCGCTGGATTACCCGTTCATGAAGCGCTACAGCAAGGCATTCCTGGCTAAGCATCCGGAACTGGCGGGGCAGGATCTTAAAATCACCAAAGAGGCCTGCGAGCTGTTCAAGCGCCAGCCGGTGACGGTGGTCAATTACCTGGAAGGTACGCGGTTCACCGAGGCCAAGCGCACGCAGCAGGGTTCACCCTTCACGCGGTTGCTCAAGCCCAAGGCGGGCGGCGTGGCGTTTGTGCTGGCGGCGATGGGTGAACAACTGGACGCGATCCTCGACGTCACGGTGGTCTATCCGCAGCAGAAGATTCCGGGGTTCTGGGACTTGATCAGCGGCGCAGTGCCGAAGGTGATCATTGATATCCGCACCCGTGAGCTGGACCCGGCGTTGTGGCAGGGGGATTACGAGAACGATCCGGCGTTTCGCCAGACCGTCCAGAACTGGGTCAACCAGCTCTGGAAGGAGAAGGACGCGCGCATCGGGCAACTGCGCGCGGAATCGACTTAGCTGCCGGTGCCCCAGGCCTCGGCCAGCTTGCCCAGCACGGAACTGCTGGCACCCTGGCCGCCCAGGTACTGCAGGATCACCGGGGCGAATTGGCCGATCATGCCACTGTCCATGCCCAGCGCGCTGAACGCGGTGTTGAGGTCGTTGGTGCTCTTCACATTACCCAGCAGGCCGTCCAGGCCGCTGGTCTTGCTGCCGCCGGTCTGGCCGAGCATCCCGCTCAAGGCACCGAGGCTGCCCAGGGCATTGTTGCCCGATAGCTGATCCAGGCCAGGCACGCTGCTGCCCAACTGCGAGTAATCGTTGCCGCTCAGTTTGTTCTTGGCCAGGCCCAGCATGGCGCCAGTACCGCCAATGGCTTGTTCGGGGGTGATATTGAGTTGCGAGGTCAGGGCGCTCAGCAGGCCGGCCGTCTCGGAAGACGGCGCGGCGGCAGCGGCTTTGTTGCTGCCGCCCTGCATACCGGAAATGGCATTGGCCGCGTCGCCGAGGCTGAAGCCTGCGGCAAACACCGGGGTTGCCGCCAGGGTCATCAGACAGGAAAGGGCGAAACCGCGTGAAATCTTCATTGAAACAACCTCTGGATATAGGTGCGAAAGCAGGCGTTTGACTGGGTATTCCGGAGGATTGTTCCCATGCCCGCATCCGAATCGCCCTACCCTACGTATAGGCTTCATACCCCGCCCGGAGCAGGATGGAATGAATGCCCAAGCTGGACTAACCTCTGCCTACCGTGCGCAGTCCCGTCGCCCTCGAAAGAGAGCCTGGAGAAGCCCTATTACCCTCACCGATGCTGACCCGTTGCGGCCCCTGCTGGCCCAATGCGCCTTGGGCAATCGCCAAGCGTTCGAAACGCTCTATCGCACTGTATCGCCACGTCTGCACGGCGTGGCCATGCGCTTCATGGGCCGCCAGGACCTGGCTGAAGAGGTGCTGCAGGAAGCCTTCATACGCATCTGGTACAACGCCTCGCGTTACGAAGCCCACTTGGCTGCGCCGATGACCTGGATGATCAACATCACCCGCAACCTGGCCATCGACCAACTGCGTAAACGCCGCGAACAGCCCCTGGCCGACGGTCAAGAAGACGCCTTGCTCGACGAAAGCCCCAGCGCCCACGACCTGCTCGACAGCGAACGCGACGCCCGCGCCCTCAACCGCTGCCTCGACACCCTCGACGGCATGCAGCGTCAATCGATCACGGTGGCGTACTTCCAGGGCCTGTCGTGCTCGGAGTTGGCCGAACACTTGGCCGCGCCGCTGGGCTCGGTCAAATCCTGGATTCGCCGCGGCATGGAACGCCTGCGCAGGTGCCTCGAATCATGAACTACCAAACCACAGCCCTGCGCCGCGCCCTGGCCGCCGACTACGCCATCGGCCTGATGCCCGCCACCGCCCGTCGGCGTTTTGATGCCCTCTTGCTGGACGATGCCGCATTGCGCGTCGAACTGGGTCATTGGCAGCAAACGCTTGCCAGCCTGACCGGCGGCCTGCCCGAGCGGCCGGTGCCTGAGCATGTATGGGCAGCCATCAACGCGCGGATCGAGCCGCAAGTGCTGCATGTGCCGGCGCAGAAACCGTTCTGGATGAACCTGCGCCTGTTGGCGGCAGCCTTTGGGGTCGTGCTCGCGGTGCTGGTCGGCCTGCTTTACCAGCGCGACACATCCGTGGAATACAACGCCACGCTGGTCGCCGCCGACCAGCAACCGGCGCTGCACATCCAGGCGTTCAGCGACCACCTGCAAATCGAACCGCTGGCCTTGGCTGCGGTGGAGCCGACGCGAGACCTGGAGCTGTGGGTCATCCCGCCCGGTGGCAAACCCATCTCGCTGGGGCTGGTGCCGGCTGCCGGCAAGGGTCGAATCCAGTTGAGCAAGGAACAGCAAGCGCTGCTGACAGCGCCGCTGACCCTGGCCGTGAGCCTGGAGCCTCGGGGCGGCTCGCCGACCGGTCAACCAACCGGGCCGGTGCTGTATCAAGGCCAATTGGCATCACTGTGAGCTGAACCGGGGCCAGGAACCCATCGCGCCCATCGGGGTCAATGACAAGTGTGAAAGCCCTGTCAGGAAAATCTCAATGAGCGCGACACGTCCCACAGTGATTGAACAGAAGCCCCCATTCTGGAACCGCCCCCGCCTGCTTATCGGCGTCTGCGTGGCCCTCCTCAGCGGCCTCGGCGGCGCACTCTACACTCAAGACAACGTCCAATCCGCCGCCACCCTGGTGACCACCACCCAGCAACCGGCTGCGCAAATCAGGGCGCATAAGGATTACCTCGAAGTCGAACCCATCGCCGCCACTGCCCCAGCACCCGACCAAAGCCTGGAGCTGTGGGCCATGCCCGAAGGTGGCCAGCCGGTTTCGCTGGGGCTGTTGCCGGAGGATGGCCAAGGCATCATCGGCTTGAACCCGCGCCAGCAGGCGAGCATCAGCCAGCCGGTGGAATTGATGGTGAGTGCGGAAACCAAAGGTGGGTCGCTGAGTAAGCAACCGACAGGCCCGACGGTGTACCAGGGCGCACTGGCTACCCGCTGAAAGCGTAAACCCGTGTGGGAGGGGGCTTGCCCCCGATGGCAGAGTGTCAGGCAGCCTATGTGTAGCTGACCCACCGTCATCGGGAGCAAGCTCCCTCCCACATTTGATCTTCATCAGCTGATGGGATCGTAGGCATGCGCCTGGACTTAAGTAGTCCATTTCCGAAACGTTAAAACCGCCCCTGCATGCGTCTTACCTCGCTTGTAGCGCCTTCTTATAGTCGTGCGCCACAGTCCTGGAGGTACACGTTATGCAGGGAGCCTATGCATTTATTAATGAACGGCCGCAGCCTTATCCGTTGCTCAAACTGAGCCTCTCGTTCAACCCCAATACCCAAACCAAGTTCGACATCCTCAACCAGCACATTCGCAACACCGTCGTGCTGCCTGGGCAATTAGTCATTATCGGGGACAGCCGAACCGCCGCTTGTACCGCTGAAGAAGCTCGCTTGATGCAATCAGCCGCTAACATCAAACATGCTTTATTGGCTCACTCCGCCACTGATCAATTTCTGATCAAAAACTACGATCAGTTGCAGGCCATCATGTCCCATGCGTCTTTGGGCATCGGTAGCGTGAGCAGTGCTTGGAGCAAGCACCTGGCGCAGATCGAGCAGACGCTCAAGGAAATCGATGAGTTGCATAAGCAGTTCCTGAGGAGCGGTACCGTGAATGCGAGAAATGAATTTCTGGTTAAGCGCAGGGCTTTGTTTGCGAAGCTGGATGGTCAACTTTCAGGATTGGCACGGTTGGGGACGGGCTTGAAAAACGAAGGTTCGATTAAAAAAATGCTGGGAATTTCCAGTAAGAGTTATTGGCACTACGGGGAGATTCGCGGGTACGAGGAGACGATCAAGCGGGTAGCCAGGGCGTCGCAGATATTGAAGAAAGGCACTTATATTGGTCTTGCGCTGGATGTGGGGTCGACGGCGATAGAGATAGCGGAGGCGTGTTCCACCGGGCGTGAGCAAGAATGTACACGGGCGAAATATGTTGAAGGCTCAAAGTTGGTGGGCAGTGTTGGCGGCGCATCTGCGGGTGGAACACTTGGACCTCTTGTCGGTATCGCCGCCTGCGCGATTGTTTTTGGCATACCAACGGCTGGCGCCGGAGCTTTGGTTTGCGCCATCGTCGGCGGTACTGCGGGCGGACTCGCGTTTGGCACGCTCGGAGGCACGGGTGGAGAATGGGTGGGTAACATTCTCTATCAGGCTGTGGAGAATTGAATGAACCAAGAATACTTTGCGGTGGGCTCATTCGCCCTTTTGTTATTGAGCTTCCCGATCATATTTTCTGCCATGTACAAAAAACTTGATGCCGCTGAGCGCTATATGAAATACAGCACTTTTATAGTCGGATGCAGGCACACCTTTCGTCATGCGCATTTTGAAGGAAGACCCCAACGCGTATTCGCTATGGCAACCGTTATTCTCATCCCCAAAATATTTCAATGGAGGGGGATGGTACTTGTTGAGGACGTTGAGAAAATACCACCTCGCCTCAAGTATTGGATGGTCATACCAACACTCGTTACTTGCCTCGCCCTTATAGGCATCGCCATCACTGGGATGCTTATAGTGGATTGAAATCGTATAAAACAAGGGCGACCCGAGGGTCGCCCTTATCTAACGTTTACGCCGCACTAAACAACTTATGCGGATCAATCACAAACTTCTTCGGCACACCCGCATCGAACTCGCCGTACCCACGCGGCGCGTCATCCAGGCTGATCACCTGCACGCCAACGATTTCGGCGATGTTGATCCGGTCCCACATGATCGCCTGCATCAACTGGCGGTTGTACTTCATCACCGGCGTCTGACCCGTGTGGAAGCTGTGGGACTTGGCCCAGCCCAGGCCAAAACGAATGCTCAGGCTGCCCATTTTGGCGGCGGCGTCGACGGCGCCTGGATCTTCAGTGACGTACAGGCCAGGGATACCGATCTTGCCCGCTACACGCACCACGCCCATCAGCGAGTTGAGTACGGTGGCCGGGGCTTCGGCCTTGACGCCGTCGTGGCCGTGGCCGCGTGCTTCGAAGCCTACGGCATCGACGGCGCAGTCCACTTCGGGCTCGCCGAGCAGCGCGGCAATCTGCTCGTGCAGCGGTGTGTCGGTGGACAGGTCGGCAATTTCAAAACCCTGCGCCTTGGCGTGGGCAAGACGGATCGGGTTGACGTCGCCGATGATCACCACGGCCGCACCGAGCAAGCGTGCGGAAGCGGCAGCCGCAAGGCCCACGGGACCGGCACCGGCGATGTAGACGGAGCTGCCCGGGCCAACGCCAGCGGTCACGGCGCCGTGATAGCCGGTCGGCAAAATGTCGGAAAGGCACGTCAGGTCGCGGATTTTTTCCATGGCCTTGTCGCGGTCCGGCAGTTTCAGCAGGTTGAAGTCGGCGTACGGCACCAGCACGTATTCGGCTTGACCACCGGTCCAGTCACCCATGTCGACGTAGCCGTAGGCACCGCCCGGACGGGCCGGGTTGACGCTCAGGCATACGCCGGTGTGTTGCTCCTTGCAGGAGCGGCACAGGCCGCAGGCGACGTTGAACGGTACCGAGACCAGGTCGCCGATTTTCAGGTTTTCGACGCCTTTGCCCATTTCGATCACTTCGCCAGTGATCTCGTGACCGAGCACCAGGCCGGTCTGGGCAGTGGTGCGGCCGCGCACCATGTGTTGGTCGGAGCCGCAGATGTTGGTGGAAACCACGCGCAGGATGACGCCGTGCTCAATCTTCCTGCCACGGGGGTCCTGCATTTTGGGATAGTCGATTTTCTGTACTTCGACCTTGCCGTTGCCGAGATACACGACACCACGATTACCAGACATGCTTTCACCTCGCTGTTGTTTTTATGGAACTACGTTGCCCTTGGGGGCAGCGCGTTAAATGCTCGGGTACAGATGCTGTTTCTTGTGTTGTTTGTTGGGCCTCATCGGGGCAAGCCCCCTCCCACATTTGAAGGTATTCACAATTCAAAAGGTGGGAGGGGGCTTGCTCCCGATGGCGTCAGTCAGAGCACCACAGTTCTATTGGCATTCAAGAACACCCGCCGCTCAATGTGATACCCCACTGCCCGCGCCAATGTCAGCCCTTCGATGTCCCGCCCCTTGGCAATCAAATCCTCGGGATAGTGGCTGTGATCCACCACTTCCACGCCTTGGGCGATGATTGGGCCTTCGTCCAGATCGTTATTGATGTAATGCGCCGTGGCGCCCACCAGTTTCACGCCCTTGTTGTACGCCTGGTGGTAAGGCTTGGCGCCCTTGAACCCCGGCAACAACGAGTGGTGAATATTGATGGCCTTGCCATCCAGCTTGCGGCACAGCTCCGGCGACAGCACTTGCATGTAGCGCGCAAGGATCACCAGTTCGGCGCCGGTATCTTCCACCACTTGCCACACTTGACGCTCCTGGGAAGGTTTGTCGTTGGGGTCGAGGGGGAAATGGTAGTAGGGAATCTGATGCCAGTCGGCCAAAGGTTTCAGATCGGGGTGGTTGGACACCACCGCGACCACGTCCATCGACAGTTGGCCGATGCGCTGGCGGTACAACAGGTCGTTGAGGCAGTGATCGGCCTTGGAGACCATGATCACCACTTTTGGCCGGTAGTTCGGCGCCGTCAGCTCGAAGATCATGCCAAAGGCTTCACCGCGAGTGGCCAGGCCATCGCGGAAACCCTGCTCGTCGAAGCCGTCGGGCTGGCGGAATTCCACCCGAATAAAAAACCGGCCCGAGAGGCGATCATCGAACGAATGGTGCTCGGTGACGTAGCAACCCTGCTCGAACAGGTAGCGGGTGACCGCGTCCACCGTGCCGAGCACGCTGGGGCAGTCGGCAGTCAAAATCCATGTATCAGGAGCGCGGCTCATGGGTCATTCCTCAGGCTTGAACACTCAGGCCGAATTCGGCAGAGGCGTCCTGCAGCCACAGCCACCAGTAATCCGAGAAGCTGCGACGGATCAGCAGTTCCCAAGTGTCTTCAGCCGTGTGGCGGATCACCAGTTGCGACTTGGCGAACACCGTGCCCACTGCCTTGCCCACCGGGAAGTTGTTGGGATGCACGTCGTAGCTGGTGGACTTCATCAGCACGTCGCGCACGTTCGGGCCGCTCAGCTCAAGAATCTGCTGGCCGCCGCTGACGTTGACGATCTGGATATGCAAATCGCCCAGCGCGGCACGCAGGTTTTGCTCGGCGGCGAATTCTTCACCGCTCGGCACGATCAGCAACCACTCATCCGGGCCGAGCCATTGCAGGCTGGTTTCACCTTTGATGATGACTTGCAGGGCGCCGGGCAGTTCGATGCCCAGGGCCTTGTGCACGCCGGCGGCGAAGGCCGCGTCATGGCCGTCGCCACGAATGGTCAGGTGACCGAGGAGTTTCTTTTCACGCACGGTCACGCCGGCGTTCTTGCGGCCCTTGCCGACCAGGCTGGCGAGGTCGGCGTGGTGCAGCGAGGATTCGGCCTTGGCGCCGTTGGTGGGGCGTTGTTGGTAGACATTGGCTGCTGTCATAAAGCACCTGTTCTGAATTCTGTTGTGAGGCTGATGGCCTCATCGGGGGCAACTCGGTCTATCAGATGTTCTGCCGATCACCCTTAGGGTCAAAGAACACCGAAGACACAATCTCCGCCTCGATCACGCTGCCATCCGCCTGCGGTGAGAACACCCGCTCACCGATGCGCTTCAAGCCGCCCTTCACCACGCCCATGGCAAACGAATAACCCAGGGAGTTGTGTGCATAACTTGAGGTGACGTGGCCGACCATCTTCATCGGGATCGTCTGCTTCGGATCGAACACCAACTGCGCGCCTTCCGGCAGCCACACGGTCGGGTCGATCGGCTTCAAGCCCACCAGTTGCTTACGCTCTTCGCGCACGCAGTCTTCACGGTTCATGCCGCGCCAGCCGATCCACGAGAACGGTTTGGTGCGGCCAACGCACCAGCCCATGTTCAGGTCGTCCGGGGTCATCGAGCCGTCGGTGTCCTGGCCGACGATGATGAAGCCCTTCTCGGCCCGCAGGACGTGCATGGTTTCGGTGCCGTACGGGGTCAGGTTGTACTTTTTGCCGGCCTCGACGATTTTTTCCAGCACGCCCATGGCGTAGTCGGCTTGCACGTTGACTTCGTACGACAGCTCACCGGTGAACGAGATACGGAACACCCGCGCTGGAACACCGCCCACCAGGCCTTCTTTCCAGGTCATGAACGGGAAGCCGTCCTTGTCCAGGTCGATGTCGGTCACTTCGCTCAGCAGCTTGCGGCTGTTGGGGCCGGACAGGGTCATGGTTGCCCAGTGGTCGGTAACCGAGGTGAAGTACACCTTGAGGTCCGGCCATTCGGTCTGTTGGTAGATTTCCAGCCACTGAAGAACGCGAGCCGCACCGCCGGTGGTGGTGGTCATCAGGAAGTGGTTGTCGGCGATGCAGGCGGTGACGCCGTCGTCGAAGACCATGCCGTCTTCCTTGCACATCAGGCCGTAGCGCGCCTTGCCTACGTCGAGCTTGGTCCAGGCGTTGCTGTAGATGCGGTTGAGGAACTCGCGGGCATCCGGGCCTTGAATGTCGATCTTGCCGAGGGTCGACGCATCGAGCAGGCCGACGCTGTCGCGCACGGCCAGGCATTCGCGTTTGACGGCGGCGTGCAGGTCTTCACCGTTACGCGGGAAGTACCATGGGCGTTTCCACTGGCCGACGTCTTCAAACTCAGCGCCGTTTTTCACATGCCAGGCTTGCAGCGCGGTGTAACGCACCGGTTCAAAGATGTGCCCACAGTGACGGCCCGCCACCGCGCCGAAAGTCACCGGCGTGTAGTTGGGACGGAACATGGTGGTGCCCATCTGCGGGATGGTCACGTTCAGCGAGCGGGCGGCGATGGCCAGGCCGTTGACGTTACCCAGCTTGCCCTGGTCGGTGCCGAAGCCCAGCGCGGTGTAGCGTTTGACGTGCTCGACCGACTCGAAACCTTCGCGGGTGGCCAATTCGATGGCGGCAGCGGTGACGTCGTTTTGCAGGTCGACGAATTGCTTCGGCGCCCGTGCGGTAGGTTTGTCGTGCGGCACTTGGTAGATCGCCAGGGTTGGCTCTTCCAGACGGCTCAGGGCTTTTGGCAGCGTGCCTTCCACCGGAGCGAAACCGGCTTCGCTGGCCGCGCGAACACCGCCTTCAAAACCGTCCGCCAGGGAATCACCGAGGCCGTAGACGCCGTTGATGCCACCGACACACACGCGTTTCTGCGGTGCTTCGCCCGGAACAAAACCGAGGATGTCTTCACGCCAGGTCGGCTTGCCGCCCAAATGCGAGGCCAAGTGAACCACCGGGCTGTAGCCGCCGGAACTGGCCACCAGGTCGCAGTCCAGCCACTCGCCAGGGCTGCTGACTTTATGTGCCTTGACGTCAATCGCGGCAATCCGTGCAGCGGTCACGCGCTTGGTGCCACGGGCTTCGACCACAGCGCTGCCGGTGAGGATACGAATGCCTTTGGCGCGGGCTTCTTCCACCAGCGCGCCACGTGGGTTGTGGCGCACATCAGCCACGGCAACCACTTGCAGGCCGGCGTCGAGCCAGTCCAGCGCGACGCGGTAGGCGTGGTCGTTGTTGGTCGACAGCACCAGTTTCTTGCCCGGCGCCACGCCGTAGCGACGCACGTAAGTCGAGACCGCACCGGCCAACATGTTGCCCGGCACGTCGTTGTTGCCGTACACCAGCGGACGTTCGCACGCGCCAGTCGCCAGCACGACACGCTTGGCGCGCACACGGTGGATACGCTGACGCACCACGCCGATCGGCGCACGGTCACCGAGGTGATCGGTCAGGCGCTCGTGAATGGTCAGGAAGTTATGGTCGTGGTAGCCGTTGACGGTGGCGCGGGGCAGCAGCACCACGTCCGGCAGGGCTTTCAATTCGGCGATGACGCTGGCAACCCACTCAGCAGCCGGCTTTCCGTCGAGGCTTTCACGCGAGTCCAGCAAGGACCCGCCGAACTCTTCCTGCTCATCGGCGATGATCACGCGGGCACCGCTGCGCGCAGCCGCCAGTGCAGCGGCCAGGCCGGCAGGGCCTGCGCCCACGATCAGCACGTCGCAGTGACGGTTGAAGTTGTCGTAGGTGTCCGGGTCGTTCTCGGTTGGCGAGCGGCCAAGGCCTGCTGCCTTACGGATGTACTTCTCGTAGGTCATCCAGAACGATTGCGGGTACATGAAGGTTTTGTAGTAGAAACCCGGCGGCATCAGCTTGCCGCCAACCTTGCCGAGAATGCCCATCACGTCATTGTTGACGTTCGGCCAGCCGTTGGTGCTGGTGGCGACCAGGCCCTGGTACAACGCCTGTTGCGTGGCGCGCACGTTGGGAATTTGCGTGGCTTCGGTGGCGCCGATCTGCAGCACTGCGTTTGGCTCTTCAGCGCCCGCAGCAAAGATGCCGCGAGGACGCGAGTATTTGAAGCTGCGGCCGATGATGTCGACGCCATTGGCCAGCAGGGCTGCGGCCAGGGTGTCGCCTTCAAAGCCTTTGTAGCTCTGGCCGTTAAAGGTAAACGTCAGGACTTTATTACGGTCGATCCGGCCACCGTTGGACAGGCGATTGGTCTGGCTCATACCTTCTCTCCAGAGGCCTTGGCGGTGAATTGTGGCTTCTCACCGATCTTGTAGGTTTCAAGAATTTCGTAGGTGACGGTGTCGCGGGTGGCGTTGAAGTACTGACGGCAACCGGCGGCATGGATCCACAGCTCGTGGTGCAAGCCACGGGGGTTATCGCGGAAGAACATGTAGTCGCCCCACTCCGCATCGGTGCAGGCATTCGGGTCCAGCGGGCGCGGGATGTGCGCTTGGCCGGAGGCGTGGAATTCCTCTTCGGAGCGCAGTTCGCCACAGTGAGGACAGAAGATATGCAACATAGGAAATTTCTCCTGTTAGTGGGCGACAGCCGCAGCGCCGTGTTCGTCGATCAACGCACCGTTGTGGAAACGGTCGATGGAGAAAGGTGCGGCCAACGGGTGCATTTCACCCTTGGCGAGGCTCGCGGCAAATACGTTGCCTGAGCCAGGCGTGGCCTTGAAGCCACCGGTGCCCCAACCGCAGTTGAAGAACATGTTCGGTACCGGCGTCTTGGAGATGATCGGGCAAGCGTCCGGCGTGGTGTCGACGATGCCGCCCCACTGACGGTTCATGCGCACCCGCGACAGCACCGGGAACATCTCGACGATGGCCTGGATGGTGTGTTCGATCACCGGGTACGAACCACGCTGGCCGTAGCCGTTGTAGCCGTCGATACCGGCGCCGATCACCAGGTCGCCCTTGTCGGACTGGCTGATGTAGCCGTGCACGGCGTTGGACATGATCACGCTGTCGATGATCGGCTTGATCGGCTCCGACACCAACGCTTGCAGCGGGTGGGATTCGATCGGCAGGCGAAAGCCCGCGAGCGAGGCCATGTGCCCGGAGTTACCGGCTGTGACCACACCGACGCGCTTGGCGCCGATAAAGCCCTTGTTGGTTTCCACACCGATGCACACGCCGTTTTCCTTGCGAAAACCGATCACTTCGGTCTGCTGGATCAAGTCCACGCCCAAGGCGTCGGCAGCGCGGGCAAAGCCCCAGGCCACAGCATCGTGACGGGCCACGCCGCCGCGCCTTTGCACGGTGGCGCCGAGCACCGGGTAGCGGGTGTTTTTCGAGCAGTCGAGGTACGGAATCTCGTCGGCTACTTGTTTGGCGTTGAGCAGTTCACCGTCCACGCCGTTGAGGCGGTTGGCGCTGACGCGACGCTCGGAATCACGGATGTCTTGCAGGGTGTGGCACAGGTTGTACACGCCACGCTGGGAGAACATCACGTTGTAGTTCAGGTCCTGGGACAGGCCTTCCCACAGTTTCATCGCGTGTTCGTACAGGTGCGCCGACTCGTCCCACAGGTAGTTGGAACGCACGATGGTGGTGTTGCGCGCGGTGTTACCGCCGCCCAGCCAGCCTTTCTCGACCACGGCCACATTGGTGATTCCGTGTTCCTTGGCCAGGTAGTACGCGGTCGCCAGACCATGCCCGCCACCGCCGACGATGACCACGTCGTAGACCTTTTTCGGGGTCGGCGTGCGCCACATCTTCTGCCAGTTTTCGTGATGGCTGAGGGAGTGCTTGAAGAGGCCGAAGCCCGAGTAGCGTTGCATAGTCATTACTCCAAAACCGCGCTCAGCGATAAACCGGGAAATCAGCGCACAGGGCAGACACGTGCTTGGCCACGTTGGCCTCGACATCGGCGTCGCCGAGGTTGTCGAGGATGTCGCAGATCCAGCCAGCCAACTCGACACACTGCGCCACTTTGAAACCACGCGTGGTCACCGCCGGGGTGCCGATGCGCAGGCCCGAGGTCACAAATGGCGACTGCGGGTCATTCGGCACGGCGTTCTTGTTGACGGTGATGTGGGCGCGACCGAGAGCGGCGTCTGCGTCTTTGCCGGTGAGGCCCTGACGGATCAGGCTGACCAGGAACAGGTGGTTATCGGTGCCGCCGGACACTACATCGTAGCCGCGTTTGATAAACACGCCGGCCATGGCCTGGGCGTTGTCGATCACTTGTTGCTGGTAGGCCTTAAAGCCAGGCTCAGCCGCTTCCTTGAAGCACACGGCCTTGCCGGCGATCACGTGCATCAGCGGGCCACCCTGGGCGCCAGGGAATACGGCGGCGTTGAGTTTCTTCTCGATGGCTTCGTTGGCCTTGGCCAGGATCAAGCCGCCACGTGGACCGCGCAGGGTCTTGTGAGTGGTGGTGGTGACCACGTCGGCGTACGGCAGCGGGTTCGGGTACAGGCCAGCGGCGACCAGGCCGGCGACGTGGGCCATGTCGACGAACAGCAGCGCGCCGACTTTGTCAGCAATGGCACGGAAGCGCGGGAAATCCAGGGTCTTGGAGTAGGCCGAGAAACCAGCCACGATCATTTTCGGCTGGCACTCGACAGCCAGGCGCTCGACTTCGTCGTAGTCGATCAGGCCAGTGTCGGTGTTGATGCCGTACTGCACCGCGTTGTACAGCTTGCCCGAGGACGACACTTTGGCGCCGTGGGTCAAGTGACCGCCATGGGCCAGGCTCATGCCCAGGATGGTGTCGCCGGCATTGATCAGCGCCAGGTACACGGCGCTGTTGGCGGACGAACCGGAGTGTGGCTGCACGTTGGCGTAATCGGCGCCGAACAGCTGCTTGGCGCGTTCGATGGCCAGGGCTTCAACCTTGTCCACGTGCTCGCAGCCGCCGTAGTAGCGCTTGCCCGGGTAACCTTCGGCGTATTTGTTGGTGAGGCCACTGCCTTGAGCTTCCATCACGCGCTTGCTGGTGTAGTTCTCCGACGCGATCAGCTCGATATGATCTTCCTGACGCTGCTCCTCGGCATTCATCGCCGCCAGCAGTGCATCGTCATAACCCTGGATCTGGTCTTTCTTGCTGAACATCGCGTCTCTCCCAGCCTTTCGTATTGTTGAGGCCCTCGCAGGGCCCTTTGATGCGATGGTAGGGCTGGCGCTGGTAGATCAAATGCCTACGCACGCCACGCAAAGGTGCGTTTACGACATTGCCGGAACAACACACAACAAATGTGGGAGGGGGTTAGGCGATAGTCTGGCGGGCGAGTAGCAGCAGGAAGAAATGCAGGGGATAGAGGGTGTACGCCCAGCGGCGCATGGCGGGTGGTGAGGTGCTTGTGGCATGTCGTAATAAGACCAATCCGGCCAATGGCGCGATCAGGCATGCAGCCAATCCCAGCAGCGCCACCGGCGTGCCGCTGTTGAGCAGGATTTGCCACTGATTGGCGGCCACGCAGACCAATCCCGGCAACACACTGAAATACCAAGGCCGACGAAACACCAGCAGCATCGCCAATGGCAGCAAGACACCAAAGAAACCGAACATTAAGTGGGATGAAAACAAAGCCGCTATCGTGACGGCGATCAGCGCCAATCCTCGATCAACCACCGCCTTCTGCTGCCATCCTCGGGCAACCAGCAACCCCAGCGCCAACGTGGGTAGAACGTTCAACGTATCGGCATCCTCGATAAACAACCGATACGGCACTTCGCTGATCACACTGAACAGCAGCAGCCATGCCAGGTAACGCCAATGGCCGGTCACCGACGCATGCCGGGTGCGATGCAGGTTCGCTGCAATCGCCAGGCAAAACCACGGGAACGCCAGGCGCCCCGGCACGTACAGGCCGTCCAGGCTCAAGCCGACATAGCGCAGGTGATCCAGCACCATGCACAGCAGCGCCAACCACTTGAGCAAATCCAAAGCGCCATCGCGGACACGTCCGACAGGCATCGTTTCAGTCCCGTGCATAATTCCCCAGTGACTTTGCATTTACAGAGCGTGCGCACCCGCGACAATCTTGGTTACAGTGCGCACCAACATCGACCACAGGAATGGGCCATGACCGACAAGAGCCAACAATTCGCCAGTGACAACTACTCCGGCATCTGCCCGGAAGCCTGGGCCGCCATGGAACAAGCCAACCAGGGCCATCAACGCGCCTATGGCGATGATGAATGGACCCACCGCGCCGCCGACGGTTTCCGCAATCTGTTTGAAACCGACTGCGAAGTGTTCTTCGCCTTCAACGGCACTGCCGCCAACTCACTGGCGCTGTCGTCCTTGTGCCAGAGCTACCATAGCGTGATTTGCTCGGAAACGGCCCACGTCGAAACCGACGAATGCGGCGCGCCGGAGTTCTTCTCCAACGGCTCCAAGCTGCTCGTCGCCCGCACTGAAAACGGCAAGCTGACCCCGGAGTCGATCCGCGAAATCGCCCTCAAGCGTCAGGACATCCACTACCCCAAGCCGCGCGTCGTGACCCTGACCCAGGCCACCGAAGTCGGCAGCGTGTACACCCCGGAAGAAATCCGCGCCATCAGCGCCACCTGCAAAGAGCTGGGCCTGAACCTGCACATGGACGGCGCACGCTTCTCCAACGCCTGCGCATTCCTCGGCTGCTCGCCGGCCGACCTGACCTGGAAAGCCGGCGTCGACGTGCTGTGCTTTGGTGGTACCAAAAACGGCATGGCCGTGGGTGAAGCCATCCTGTTCTTCAACCACAAGCTGGCCGAAGACTTCGACTACCGCTGCAAACAGGCCGGCCAGCTCGCGTCGAAGATGCGCTTTTTGTCCGCCCCGTGGGTAGGCCTGCTGGAGAACGACGCCTGGCTCAAACACGCACGTCACGCCAACCATTGCGCACAACTGCTGAGCAGCCTGGTAGCGGATATTCCGGGGGTGGAACTGATGTTCCCGGTGCAGGCCAATGGCGTGTTCCTGCAACTCTCCGAACCGGCCATTGCGGCGCTGACGGCCAAGGGTTGGCGCTTCTACACCTTTATCGGCAAAGGTGGCGCGCGCTTCATGTGTGCGTGGGATACCGAGGAAGAGCGTGTAAGAGAATTAGCCGCGGATATTCGGAAAGTGATGGAAGCCTGAAACCACGGGCCTTCCAGCGCATTTTCAGAGACTGTTTGTACGTATTTCTGACAGTATCTATCTACCCCTTGCCTTGGTTAGGATCTCGTCACCCCGATTGAACGGACGCGTTATATCGGGGCTGACTGCCTGCCGAATTGTCGGCTGGAAAAGGAAATCCTATCGAGGGCAACACCATGGAAATTCAACGCTACACCACTGATTCGCAACTCCGGAACGACACCAACGCCACACTCGTCAGCCTGGACGATCTTCGGAAGTTGGCGAGCGTCGGCGATACCATCATCGAGCCTTCACGACTCTTTACCGTGACCGGTAAAGAATTCGAAATGACAGCATCCGGAGCGTACATCATCAACCTGTTTGTGCGTTAAGCACTGACTGTGGGAGGGGGCTTGACCTCTCCCACATTTCAGACCGGCGCTGTTAGTCAGAACTCGATGCGCACGTCACCCTTCGGCACGCTGCAGCACGAGAGGATGTAACCTTCGGCTTCGTCTTCTTCGGTAATCCCACCGTTGTGCTCCATCTCCACCTCGCCACCCAGCTTCATCACCTTGCACGTCCCGCATATCCCCATGCCGCAGGCTTTCGGAATCAACAGCCCAAGCTTGGCCGCCGCTGCGTGCACGGTTTCGCCCGGCGCCACGCGAATGCTCTTGCCTGACGCAATGAATTCCACCTGATGCAGGTCCGCCAAGTCGATTTCCGGCGCGTCGGCGGCTTGTTCGGCTTGTTCCACCGCATCGGCACGGGCTTCCGGCGGCGTCGCACCGAAGGATTCCTCGTGATAGCGCGCCATGTCGAACCCAGCCACTTCCAGCAGGCGCTTGACCGCGTTCATGTACGGCGTCGGCCCGCAGCAGAACACTTCGCGCTCCAGGAAGTCGGGCACCATCAGTTCGAGCATCTTGTGGTTCAGGTAGCCGCGATACCCGGCCCAAGGCTCTCCCAGGCCGTGCTTTTCGCAGATCAGGTGCAGGCTGAAGTTGTCGATCCGCGATGCCATGTGCTCCAGCTCGCGGTGGTAAATGATGTCTTTGGGCGAGCGGGCGCTGTGGATAAAGGTCATGTCGACATTGGCGTTGGTGTCGTAGAACCAACGCGCCATGGACATCACCGGCGTGATCCCCACGCCGCCGCTGAGGTACAACACTTTCGGGCTTGGGAAATCGATGGCATTGAACAGCCCGACCGGGCCGTGCACCGCCAACTCCTGGCCTTCGTGCAACGTGTCGTGCAGCCAGTTGGAGACCTTGCCCCCCGGCACACGCTTGATGGTCACCGAGAAGCTGTACGGCACCGACGGCGAGCTCGAAATGGTGTAGGAGCGCATGATCGGCTGGCCTTCGATTTCCAGCTCCAGGGTGACAAATTGCCCCGGCTTGAAAAAGAACAGGATCGGCTGGTCGGCCATGAAGCAAAAGGTGCGCACGTCCCAGGTTTCCTGGATGACTTTGACGCAACGGACGATGTGCCGACCATTGGCCCAGGTCTGGGTGGTTACTGGATTCAGGAAACTGTTGGACATGCTGATTCTCCACTGCCGATGCTCGGCTTTATGGTGGCGATTCTGCGTAACGCGAGAACCACCCATTTACCTATCTGCGACATTCACATACTTATCGCGACCAGCCCCCAACGACAGGGGGTTGCGCGTCGGGATCAGATTGGGCCATGTCGCCCATGGATAAGGATCGTCGCAACGCCGGCCCCACACTCACTCCCAACAACGACGCTTTCTTTACGCCTTGCTGCAAACCTGATTAGCCACTTATCTCGGCCACACAGAATGGCCATGAGGACACACACGATGGACGTCACCGCAACGTTAAGCTTGGGCGATCCGCTGGAACCCGCACGCAAGGCCACCGCGCAAATGCTGCAAGAGCGCGAGCGCACGTTTTCGCTGCCGCAGCCGTTTTACTCTGATGAGCGGCTGTTTGATATCGACATGCAGGAGATCTTCCAGAAAGAGTGGTTGATCGCCGGCATGACCTGCGAGATTCCCGCCAAGGGCAACTACCTGACCCTGCAAATCGGCAAGAACCCGATCATTGTGATCCGTGGCGCCGAAGGCGTGGTGCATGCGTTCCACAACGTCTGCCGCCACCGTGGCTCGCGCCTGTGCACCAGCGACAAGGGCAAGGTCGCCAAACTTGTGTGTCACTACCACCAATGGACGTACGAACTGGACGGCCGCCTGCTGTTCGCCGGTACCGAGATGGGCGCCGACTTCGACATGAAGCAGTACGGCCTCAAGCCAGTGAACGTGAAGACCGCTGGCGGCTACATCTTCATCAGCCTGGCCGAGAACCCGCCGGCCATTGATGACTTCCTGTCGACGCTGAACCATTACATGGAACCGTACGACATGGAGAACACCAAGGTGGCGATTCAGACCACTTTGTTCGAGAAGGCCAACTGGAAACTGGTGCTGGAAAACAACCGCGAGTGCTACCACTGCAATGCGTCGCACCCGGAACTGTTGAAAACCCTGCTGGAATGGGACGACGTCACCGACCCACGCGCCGACCAGGCGTTCAAGGACCACGTGAGCGCCTGCGCCACCGCCTGGGATGCCGAGAAGATCCCTTACGCCCACGCCAGCTTCGGCCTGCGTAACCGCATCGTGCGCATGCCGCTGCTCAAAGGCACCGTGTCGATGACGCTGGACGGCAAGCAGGGCTGCGCCAAGCTGATGGGCCGCATCAAGAACCCGGACCTGGGCTCGATGCGCATCCTGCACCTGCCGCATTCGTGGAACCACTGCATGGGCGACCACATCATCGTGTTCACCGTGTGGCCGATCAGCGCCCAGGAAACCATGGTCACCACCAAGTGGATCGTGCACAAGGACGCCGTCGAAGGCGTGGACTACGACGTGGATCGCATGCGCCAGGTGTGGGACGCCACCAACGACCAGGACCGTCGCCTGGCCGAAGAGAACCAGCGCGGCATCAACTCCACCGCTTACCAGCCTGGCCCGTACTCCAAGACTTACGAGTTCGGCGTGGTGAACTTTGTGGACTGGTACAGCGAACGCCTGCTGAGCAACCTGGGCGCGGCCCCGGCGCCGTATCTCAAAGGCGTGGCCGTACACGACTGATTGAGGTCACTCATAGTCGTCTTACCCCTACCGGGCGAGCGCACCGTTCGCCCCGTAGATACCGTCTTGACTCACACCGGGCAAGCGCGCGTTTCGCCACGCACCTCGCCATCGATCAAAATTCAACCAAACCTCCCCCAGACCTCTCCCACCCTGCCTCCCAGCCTTTGACCAACAACTTATCCACAAAGCCACCCACAGCAATTGTGGGCAACTGCGTTGCTTGCTCAAAATTAACTGAAGAAAATCCGTGACTTATTCAACTTGACGGGTTTCAGCGCACATTGATCAATTTATGATCAATAGCCTAAACACTACGGAATACGTGGTTCACAGCGGTACGCAAACACCTTATCCACAGAACGGCCAACAGACTTTGGGGGCAACTCTGGCCGAGCTGTGGAAAACCATCTCAAACCTTCATAAACCGGGGCATCCATCGGTTTTTCGAAGCAAAAGACGCAAATTGATCAAAATACAACCAACCCCATGAAACCCACTGTTTATATGGTCTGCAGCCGATAGCGAACATCTTATCCACAGAACCGCCAACAGAGTTTGGGGGCAACTCGACATCGGGCGCAGCCCTTATCCACATCAAAACACCTGTAAAAACCGCCACTTAGCCTGATCATTTTTCGTACAGCCCGCCACAGGCCTTGATTTCCGTGACCTGTGGACAAGCACAAACACCTTATCCACAGGCACGTGCACAGCGATTGTGGGTAACCACCGCTTATCGGCCAACTGTACAAAAAACACTCATATTAAAAGTTCATCTACACTCACTTTTGCAGTTATATCCACTGGCCCGGGTGAGTGCAGAAGTCCTTGGCGCGATAGAGGGAGATAGACCAGTGATGTGGCAGGTTCATTCCAGCCATCACTGCGCCAAAGGTTTTACGCTGATTGAATTACTACTGACGCTGGCCTTGTTGGCCACGCTTTCGACAGTGGCTTATCCGCTGACGGCGTTGATGGGTAAACGCGACCGGGAACTCGACCTGCAGCGCTCGTTGCGGGAAATACGCCGTGCGATCGATTCCTACAAAGAAGCCAGCGACGACGGTCGTATTGAAAAAAGCATCAGCGACAGCGGTTATCCACCCTCACTGCAGGTATTGGTCGAGGGGGTCACGGACAAGACCGATCTCAAGGGCAAAAGACTCTTCTTTCTGCGCCGTATTCCCCGCGACCCTCTCTGTGAATGTCCACACCTGTCGCCTGCGCAAACCTGGCAACTACGCAGCTACAAGAGCACCGCTGATAACCCACAAGAGGGAGAAGATGTATTCGACGTTTCGTCCAGCAGCACTCGGGAGAGTTTGAATGGAACGTTATACAGCCAGTGGTAATCGGGGTTTCACCCTGATCGAGTTGCTGGTGGTCATGGCGATCATCGCCACTCTCATGACCCTGGTGACGCCCCAGTATTTTCGCCAGCACACTAAGGCCCAGGAAACCGTACTGCGCCATAACTTGTCCTCCATCCGCCAGGCGCTGGACCAATACCGTGAAGACCACGGCGCCAATCCCGAGTCCCTGCAAGCCCTGGTGGAACGGCGTTATTTGCGCGAAATCCCCATGGACCCCCTGACCGGCAAGCGCGAAACCTGGCGATTGCAGCCTTCCGATGAACAAGGCCTGGGCGACGTGCGCAGCGGCGCCCCCGGCACCGCCAACGACGGGAGCACCTATGCCGACTGGTAAGCACAACCAGCATGGCTCGGTATTCATGGGCATGCTGGTGACGGTGGCCGTGGTGGCCGTGATGCTGATGGAAGCCGGCACGCTGTGGTCCAGCGTGATGCAGCGCGAGCGCGAGTTGGAATTGCTGGCGCGCGGCAATGAGATTCGCCGCGCGATCGGGCTGTATTACGCGGCCGGCAATACCTTCCCCAAGTCCCTCGAAGACCTGGTACTCGACCGCCGTCAACCGACCATCAAGCGCTACCTGCGCCGTGCCTATGCCGACCCGCTGACCGGCAGCGCCGAGTGGGGTGTCATCGCCGGCCCCGGCGACACCCTCATGGGTGTGTTCAGCAAGGCCAGCGGCACGCCCTTCAAGCAAGGCAACTTTGCAGTCATCAATCAGAGTTTTACAGGACAAGGCAGTTATCAAGGGTGGGTGTTTCTGTTTGGCCCTGGGCAGAACAACCCTGCAACCCGCATCGCTCCCACGGAGGATCAACTGACCCGATGACACTCACGCAACTGGCACACTGATCGTTCCAGCAGTTCGGAACTTGTTTATCTGAATTGAAGGTGGACTAGAGCATGAATAAGTATACGAAGAGACTTTTCAAATGGACGGTGGCGACCGTGCTTCTGGCACCCGCCTTGAGCTGGGCACATGGTGCGCTGGACTTCCCGGCATCACGCGCGGTGAACTGCCAGGCGACCGGCGGTTACTGGCAATCTGAGGATGGTTCCTCCATCGTCGACAAAGGCTGCCGAGAATCCGCAAAGATCTTTAACGGCTCGGCCGCGAAAGTATTCCCCGCGCAGCAATGGAATGAGGTTGCCCATATTCCAGAGATCAATAACCCATCCTTGGATCAGATCAAGGCCATCATCAAAGATGGTCAGATCTGCTCCGCCAATGATCTCAGGAAAGCCAGCCTGGATAAGCCAACGCCCTATTGGACAAAGACGGAGGTCATTCCTGGGCAATCACTCACGATGCGACTTATCGGCACTGCCCCCCATGTGCCGAGCAAGTTTTATGCATTTACGAGCCGACCCGGCTTCGATACGGCTACGGATATATTGAAATGGAGTGATCTGGTACCGCTGGGCCCGGAAGAGCGGTTTACCGTCGCTAAAACAAACTGGCAGACCCCGCCAAGAATCGCCGGGGCTTCGGGTTACTTTGAAATAGTTAGAACAATCCCGAGTGATGTGTCGGGAAGTGGGTTGATCGTGGGTATATGGGTACGGAATGACCCCAATGGCGAATTTTTTATCTCGTGCTCGGATGTGAATTACCAAGGAGGCGGCGTGCCTGAAGAACCACACAACATTGGTTCATTCATCACTGCCGATATGCAAACGGCCAAGCGCGGAGACTCCGTGCATTTCAGGATCTTTGGTATCGACGCGGCGAGAACGGAACTGGTCAACATCATCCATAAACTTACAGCTTCTAATGAAGCCCCCAGTCAGTGGGGGAAAGAAATCGCCGATAAAGTCAACCCTTCCATCGCCAGGATTGGCGAGTTGGAGGGCACGACAATCAGGTTCAATCAAGCCAACCCACTGATCAACTCGACCTATGTCACCAACAAAGGTTACACACAGGCGATGTCAATCATGCCAGGTGAGGACCCAGGCCCTGTTAATCCGGCACCGCCTGTAGCACGAATCACGGGCCCGACAACGTTGAAATCGGGACAAGCCTTTACGTTCAGTGGAGCAGGATCAACTGGTAGCAATGGACCTTTACTCTATGAGTGGGCAGTGCCAGGGATGACAGGCGCACAGAACGGCTCGACCATCAGCGGCAAGGCAATCAGCGTCACACAGGCAACTCCGTTCAAGGCACGCCTGCTTGTTCGCGACCGGCAAAACGGCAAAATCAACCAGGCGGTGTTGGACTTTACGGTAACGCCACCCAGTGACGGTGGGGAATACCCGGCGTATGTACCCAACAAACAACCCCCCTATCAGGCAGGCGAGATCGTTTCCAACAAGGGTGCAAATTACGCGTGCAAACCCTTCCCTGCCAGCGGCTGGTGCTCGCAGTCACCCAGTCATTACGAGCCTGGCGCAGGAAGCCATTGGAGCGATGCGTGGGATAAAAAAGACTGAACCCTAAGGCGTTTACGGTGAAAGACAAACGCCGGTTGAGTACGGCGTTTGTCTGCACATTATTCATTACGGGTTCAACCATTAGAGCCAAACGTTATTGCCGGGCTAGGGCGTCTATATCAGCCAACGCTATAGTTGAGAGAGTCCTTAACCCTAATTCAACTGGAACCACATTAAACAACGCAGTCCTACCGGCGGTGCCCGCGTGACGACGGGCCGGGAGAGTTATACACAACCGCCCTACCTTGGCACTCCCACAGGGTATTTCCATGCGCACACACTCTTTTATCCACAGCCCCCAACGCGGCTTCACGTTATTGGAGCTGCTGGTCGTCCTGCTGATCATCGCCCTGCTCGCCAGCTATGTCGGACCCAAGATGTTCGATCGCCTGGAACTGGCCAAAGTGCAAACAGCCCAGGGCCAGATGAAGTCCCTTGCCGACGCCCTGAACCAGTACCGCCTGGACAACGGCAACTACCCCGACGAAACACTCGGCCTGAATGCGCTGAGCACGCGCCCTGCCAACGCAAACAATTGGCAGGGACCGTACCTGAAAACGCTGCCGCCAGACCCTTGGGGCAACCCTTACCTGTACAAAAACCCCGGCGCCCCGCCCAACGATGCAGAGATCATTTCCCTGGGTCGCGATGGCAAGGCCGGCGGTGTGAACACTTACGCCGACATCGTGTACGGGCTGTGACCCGCCATGCGCACGCTGCGGATGGCCCTGACCCTGCTTTGTCTGTCGGGCATCGCCCAGGCCAACTGCTGGCAGTTGGCAGCCAGTCGTTACCACGTCGATCCGCTCCTGTTGTACGCCATCGCCAGGGTCGAATCCGGTCTCAACCCGATGGCTCGCAACGTCAACAGCGATGGCAGCCAGGACATCGGCCTGATGCAGATCAACAGCCGTCACTTGCCGGCACTGGCGCGGTTCGGCATCACCGAACAGCACTTGATCACCCAGCCCTGCACCAGTGTCATGGTGGGTGCGTGGATTCTTGCCGGGTTTATCCGCGAGCAAGGTTATGGCTGGCAGGCCGTGGGCGCGTATAACGCCGGGGCCAAGCCGGACCGCGAAGCACGGCGCTCGCGCTATGCCCTGGCCGTGTGGCGCTACTACGGCGAGTTGCTGCAACAACGCCAGCAACTGGCCAGGCAAACCCCATGATCGACATCGACGCCCGCATCATTCGCGACGGCCATTTGCAGACGCTGCGTCTGCAAGCCCTCGATTTGCCCCAGGCACGCCAGCAATTACAGGCCGACGGCGCCCAGGTCATTTCGCTGAAGGCGCGCCGCGCGTTCACTCTGCCGCGTCGACGCGCCAGGTTTGCCCTCGGCCTGTTTATCCAGGAACTGGTGGTGCTGCTGGACGCCGGCCTGGTGCTGGTGGAAGCGGTGGAAACCCTGCGCGACAAGGCGCCAGCGGGCGTCAACCGCCAGGTCATGAGCGATCTGCTGGCCTCCATGTACGAAGGCAACTCGCTGTCCAGGGCGATGCAGCTCAGGCCGCAGACGTTTCCTTCACTGCTGATTGCCACCGTGGCGTCCTCCGAGCACAGCGGCCAATTGGCCGTGGCCTTGCGCCGTTACCATCATTTCGAAGCGCATTTGGAAACCGTCAAAAAGCGCGTCAGCGGCGCCCTGATGTACCCCTTGGTGGTGCTCAGCGTGGGCGCGTTGATCCTGCTGTTTTTGCTGTTCTTCGTGATTCCGCGCTTCGCCTCGGTATTCGATGCGGTCAGCGACCTGCCAGCCACCGCACGCTTCATGGTGTGGTGGGGCGCGCTGGTGGATGCGCGAGGCATGGAGTTACTGATCGGCCTGGCGCTGGCCATCGCGGCACTGGTCCTGATGTTTCGCAGCGCCGGGCTCAAGCGTCGCGCAGCGGGCCTGTTCTGGAAGATCCCCAGCCTGGGCGCCCAGCGCACGCTGTTTATCCTCGCGCGGTTTTATCGCACGGCCGGCATGTTGCTGATGGGCGGGATGCCGGTGGTTACGGCGGTGGAGCTGTCCGGTGCGTTGCTGCCCGTGGAGCGCCAGGCGGACCTGCGCCAGGCCCTGAGCGACATCCAGGCCGGCCAGCCACTCTCCACCGCCCTGGCCCGCCATCAACTGACCACCGCTGTCGCCGAACGCCTGTTGCGGGTGGGTGAGCAAAGCGGCGAGCTGGCGGCCATGTGCGAACGGATCGCGCAGTTTCACGACGAGGCGCTGGAGCGGGCCATCGAGCTGTTCAGCAAGGTCTTCGAGCCGCTGTTGATGCTGGTCGTGGGCGGGTTGATCGGCTTGATCGTATTCATGCTGTACATGCCGATTTTCGAACTGGCAGGTTCCATCCAGGGGTAGCGCGATGAGCGAGCAGACACGGCAATGGCAAGCGCTTGCGACGCAACGGGGCATGAGCTTGTCCAACTACCTGTTGGAGGTGCTGGACAAGGCGCCCGACCAATTACCGACGATCGCCCAGCCCCTTGGCCTGCTCGCCATCGCCCCGGAACACCTCAATGAAGACTGGCGTTTCGATCTACTGGCGCTGCCCCAGGCACTGATCCATAACGTATTGCCTGTGGATAACCACGGCCAGCCGTGCCTGGTGCTGGGAGATCCTTTCACCTTGGCCAGCCGACACTGGCTGCAGTCCTCCAAGACCTTGCGCCAACTGCCCCTGGCCATGAGCCTGCCCGGCGCGGTCAAGGCCCAGTTGACTGCGGCCGAAGCCAGCCAACGGGTGATGCAGCCCTTTGGCGACGACGCTGAAAGCGCCCTCGTCGGCCAGTCCGCCCAGGAAATATCCCTGAGCAGCATCGCTCGCGACGACAACCCGGTGGTGCGCTTGGTCAACTCCATGCTGTTCGATGCGCTGCAAAGCCGCGCCAGCGACATCCATGTGGAAACCACACCGCAGGGTCTGGTGATCAAGTACCGCATCGACGGTGTGTTGCAGCAGATGGGCCAAGCCGGCGGCATGGACATGGCCGAGCAGGCGCTGTCGCGGATCAAGGTGTTGTCGGAGCTGGACATCGGCGAGCGACGGGTGCCCCAAGACGGACGTTTCAAGATGAAAATCCAGGGCCGCGAGGTGGATTTTCGCGTGTCGATCATGCCCAGCATCCACGGTGAAGATGCGGTGTTGCGGATTCTCGACAAATCCCAGCGCGGCGAGTCGCTGAGCCTGGAAAACCTCGGCCTGGCCACCGACACCATTGCGCGCATCCGCGTACTCGCCAGCGAACCCTACGGCATGCTGCTGGTGACCGGCCCCACCGGCAGTGGCAAATCCACCACGCTGTACGCCGCGTTGTCGGAGACCAATACCGGCGAGAAAAAGATCATCACCATTGAAGACCCGGTGGAGTACGAACTGCCCGGCGTGCTGCAAATCCCGGTCAACGACAAGAAAGGTCTTACCTTCGCCCGTGGGCTGCGCTCGATCCTGCGCCACGATCCGGACACGATTCTGGTCGGGGAAATCCGCGACGGGGAAACGGCAGGCATTGCGGTGCAAGCCGCGTTGACCGGGCACCTGGTGCTGTCGTCGGTGCACGCCAACAGCGCGTTCAGTGTGCTGGAGCGCTTTACCTACATGGACGTGGACCCGGCCAGTTTTGTCGAAGCCCTCAACGGCGTGGTTGCCCAACGCCTGGTTCGGCGCATCTGCCCGGACTGCGGCGTAGACGCTACCCCCGATCCAGACATCGCCCACCTCGCCCAACTGCCCGAGACCCAGCTCAAACAAGGCCACTACCGCATAGGAAAAGGCTGCGAGGCCTGTCGCCACACCGGCTATCGCGGTCGGCTCGCGCTGGCCGAAGTGTTGACCCTGACCGACAGCATCAAGGAGGGCCTGCTCAACCGCAGTTCGGCCGCCACCTTGCGCGAACTGGCCCGTGAAGCCGGCCACGTGTTTATCCGCGATATCGCCCTGGACCATGCGGCCCAGGGCGAGACCACGCTCAAGGAGGTTCACCGTGTCATTTCCCTTTATTGAGCACGTGGTGGCGCTGCACAGTGCCAGCGCCGAATGGGCGGCTCGTCCACGCTGGCGCGGTGCACGTATCTGGCACGCGCAGCACACCGGCGAGCCATTGGCCGCTTGCGCCGCACTGCTGGAGCAGGCACCTCGGGGCCACGTGGGCTTTCTGGACCGGGCCACCGTGCTGCTGGGCTTTCCCCATGTGCACTACCTGATATTGCCGTGGCAAACCGGCCTGTACAGCGCAGGCGATTGGCAGACATTTGCCGAAGCCACCTTCAGCCAACAGGTCGGCATCGACCCTGAGCACTGGCAGGTGCAAGCCGCCAACGGTCACTTCGGCCAGGCTTGTGTCGCGGTCGCGACCTCACGGGAGCTGCTGCAAGACCTGCGCGACCTGTTCAAGCTGCACCGCTTGCCCCTGGTCACCTGTACGCCGTTGCTGACCGCCGTGGCGCAGCGGTACTGGCGACAATTGCCCGACGACTGCGTACTGGCCGTGCCCGAAGCCGACAGCCTCAGTTGCCTCTACCGACAACAGGGCACAATCGAGCAGCTGTGCGTCATTGCGACCCAACCAGGCAGCACGTTGAGCGACAACCTGTTCACCGCCGACCTGCTGGTCGAGCGGCACGCGCTGACCCCGCTGGTCGTCACCAATAACCCTGCGGACAATCGCCTGGGCCCCGTGCACCCCTGGCTGGAGGCATCGACAGCATGAGAACCAGGCTCATCAGTGCCTGGCAACGGCTGCGCGCCCGCCGTGCACCCGCCGTTGATTTCCAACACGCCACGGCGACGCTTCGGCCACTGGTGACTGCGCTTTGGCTGATGGTTGCGGTAATGATGTTCGGCCTCTGGCGACAGTGGCAACACATGGAGTACCAACAGCAAAAGACCGATGAACTGGAGCAACACTTTATCCAACTCACCCGCCGCCAGGAGCAGTTGATCCAGGCGGCCATTCGCTTGTCGCCCCAGCAGAAAAAACAGCTGGCAGCCTTCGCCCAACAGAAGGCCAGCCCCTTCGCCCTGATGGATGCCGTGGCCCAGGCCTGGTCGAGAGAAATCGCCCTGACCCGTGTCGAGGTCAACACCCAGGCCCACCTGATTCACCTGGATCTGGAAGCCAAGCAGTTGGGTGATGCGTTTCGCTTCGTGGACCGGCTCAAGGCCCGGCCAGGGGTACAGGTACATCTGCAACAAAGCGCGCTCAAACCCGATGATCCGCAGCACCCGGTGCAGGTCAAACTCAGCGTTGGATCAGGATAGCCAGCCATGGACACCCTCACTCGCTACCTGCCACGTCTGCGCTGGCAACTGATGCAGTGCCAACAGCGCCTGGGCTTCTGGGGCTTGCTGGCGTTGGGTGTGATGTTCACGACACTGGTGATCGAAGTGGCGGTGATTTACCCGGCAGGCGCTACCGACCGCATGCGTCGCCAGGAAATACAGGCCGGCATCGACGAGCAGCCACAGGAGGTGCAGGTCACCGAGCCGGTCGTGGTCGAGCGACTGCCCAGCGCAGACGACTTTGCACCGCGCCTGGAAAAGCTGCTGGGCGTCCTCACTCAACGCGGCTTTATCGTCAAACAAACCACGCTCGCCTACTCCGCCCCCGGCGACAGCGGGCTGCAACGCCTGGACGTGGACATTCCGCTTACCGGCCCGTACACCCTGCTGCGCGACGCCCTGACCGACGTCGCCAAAGAGCCGGCCGTGCGCATCGAGCACCTGACTCTGGAGCGCAAGGACATCACCAGCGGCATGCTGAATATCACCCTCAAGGTGAGCGTACTGGGGGTGACGCAATGAAACTGTCGCCGTATTTGCGCGTGCTGTTAGTGCTGACCCTGATCGGCTGCGGCTGGCTGTTCTGGCAGGACAACGCAAACAGCCCCGACACCGCATCAACAGCGGTAATCCGCCCGCCGGTAGCCGCCTTGCCAGCGCCTGTTGTCGAAGCGGACACGCCCGTGGTCGAAACGGTTGACCTGTTCCCCGCCCAAAGCTGGACACCGCCACCGCCCGTTGCCCCCGTCGACACTTCACCGCCCAAGCCGCCACCGCTGCCCTTCACCGTCAGCGCGCAGTGGCGCTATGAGAACCAATCGAAAATCGTCGTGCTTCAGGGCAACAGCCGCCAGTACACGCTGTGCAACCGCTGTTCGGTACCCGGGCGCATCGTGCCCGGCAAGATGCTCGACGCGCACTACCGCCTGGACAAACTCACCGACACCGCTGTGGTGCTGACCTACATGCCGCTCAAGCATGCCAGCACTTTGCGGCTGGACACTCACTGACCGGAGCAGGACACGATCATGGCGATACGTACGTGGGTTCCCTTGAGCCTGGCCGTGGCCTTGCTCAGCGCCTGCCAGACTCAACGGGCGATCAAGGAGAGCGACGAGTTGCGCCAGAAGGGCGACATCATCCGCTCCGTCGAAGTGCTGCAAGCCGAAGCCAAACAAGCCCCCGACGACGTGCAATTGCGCACCGCCAACTACAGCAAGCTGGAGTTGCTGGTGGCGCAATACAGCCGCGAGGCCAGCACCGCGCTGATGCGCGGCGACGATGCCGCCGCCATCCGCGCCCTGGAAACCATCCTCAAGTACGACCCCAGTAACCTCGGCGCGCGCCAGGAAATCCAGAGCATCCAGGCGATGAAACAGCTGCGCCCGCAACTGGCACAAGCCTACGACCTGAAGCGTTCCAACCCCGTGGAAGCACTCAACCTGGTGCGCCGGATCATCGCGCAAAAGCCCAACTACCGAGAGGCCCTGGACTTTCGCAATGCCCTGACCCGTGAACTGGTGAGTGCCGACTACCTCAGCGCCGACCTCTCCGAGGCCATGCGCAAACCCCTGAGCCTGGAGTTCAGCGCCCAAAGCCTGACCACGATTTTCGAGACCATTGCGCGCCTGTCGGGGGTCAACTTCGTCATCGATAAGGATGTCAATCCCAGTGCCTCAGCGAGCATGACCGCGAGCCGAACCACCGCCGAAGACGCGCTGAACCTGCTGCTGACCACCCAAGGGCTGGACAAGAAAGTCCTCAACGCCAACACCATTCTGGTTTACCCCCGACGCCCGGACAAAGAACGGGAATATCGCGAGTTGGCCGTACGCACCTTCTACCTTAGCCATGGCGACCCCAAGGTCATCGCCGCCGAGATCAAGCAAGTGCTCAAGCCCAAGGAGGTATTGGTGGACGAACGCCTGAACGCGGTGATTGTGCGCGATGGCCTCGACACCCTGAGCGCGGTGGAAAAACTCGTGGAGGCCATTGATATCGCGCAGTCGGAAGTGACCATCGACATTCAGGTGCTGGAGGTCAGCCTGACCGACGAATTGAACCTGGGCATCCAGTACCCGGAAAGCATCGGCCTGTCCGTGGGCAACCTCGCCAACGTGCCTGCGGGGCTCGCGGGCATCCCGATCAGCGCGTTGCGTGGGATAAATGGCGACAATATCCTGCTCGATTCCGGCAGCACCTCGGCGCGCATCAATATGCTGCAGCGCAGCGGCAACACCGTGACCCTGGCCAACCCCAGGGTACGGGTGCGCAACCGCGAAGAAGCCCAGGTGAACATCGGCGACAAGATCCCCGTGGTCACCACCACCACGGCCAACCAGATCACCACCTCGTCGGTGTCTTACCAGGACGTGGGCTTGCAAATCACGGTCAAGCCCAACATCAGCCTGAGCGATGAGGTAAACCTGGAGTTGAACGTGGAAATGAGCCATATCACCAAGCGCATTCCCGGCTCGGAAAACGTACCAGCCACCTTCGAGCTGGGCTCACGCGCCACCAAGACCCTGCTGACCGCGCGCAACAATGAAACCCAGATCGTCTCGGGGCTGATCCGCACGGCGGATGTCGACGAAGGCTCGGGGCTGCCGTGGTTGAGCCAGATCCCGTGGATCGGCAAGAAGCTGTTTGGCACGAACCAGAATACCCAGCAGAAAACCGAGATCATCCTGCTGCTGACGCCGAGGATCGAACGCAACCTCGACCTGCCGATTTCCCAGATCAGCACCTTTCACAGCGGCACCGAGGCGCGCAGCTCTACACAAGGCATGATCCTGCGCGATACCACCGAGAAGATGATCCTCAAACCGATTGGCGGCGATCCCACGCCGACGCTGCCACCGCCGATGCAGCAGCCGGACGCCACCTGGCAACCGCTGCCGCCACCGTTGCCGGAGTTGGTGCCCAAGCCTGCCCCAGCGCCCCCTTAATCTCAGAACCTTATGCAGATCAAAATGTGGGAGGGGGCTTGGTGGGTTAGCGCACCACGCCTTCTTCTATGAGCAACTTGAGAATCGCCTGGGCACCTTCTTCGGCGCTCACACCTTTGAGCACCTGCCCACCGCCACCACTGGCCTTCGCCGTTGCCGCCTTCATGCGGTCTGCCCCGCTCTTGGCCTTGATCACCTTGAGGCGCTTGGGCCGGGGCTTGGCCGGTTGCAGCGCCGCGTCGGTGAATAACAGGTCTTCTTCAATTTCGACCTCATGGGCCGCCAGTTCGCCGCGCTGCGCCGGGCCGTAGGCACTCTGCCGAGGCTTCGGCGCGGCGTTATCCACCGTCGCCAAAAACGGCAGGCGCACTTTCAGGCGCCGCCGCTGACCACGGGGCAAGGCTTGCAGCACATGGGCCACGCCGCCTTCGATGGACTCCACCTGAGCCAACCCGACAATCAGCGGCCAGCCCAGCTGCTCGGCGAGCAGGAACGGCAGCATCCCCGAGCCCTCACCGGTTTCGGCCTGGCTGCCGGTGAGCACCACCTGGGCGCCGGCCTCGCGCAGGTAGTCACTGAGCACCGGCAAGGCGTCGGCGCCAGCCGGTTGTTCGAGCACATGCAGTTGCGGCAAACCCATGCCCAGGTAGCTGCGCAAGGTGGGTTCGGCGATGTTGCCTGCGTGCAGCACCTGCAACTTATCCCCAGCCATTTGCAGGCCGAGTTCAACGGCACGCGCATCCTGTTCGGCACGGCGCGGGCGCCCTGACGTGGGGTGGGCGCCGATGGATACCAGGCTGATTACATTCGTGGTCATAGTCATGTCCCTAAGCCGCATCGCGCTTGGCGCCGTTGCGGTAGGCCTCGACCGCATCGATCAAGGCTTGCAGAATCGCGGCGCTCTCGCCGATCACCGACAGGTCGGCACGCTTGATCATGTCGCAACCCGGGTCGAGGTTGATCGCCACCACCTTGTCGCAGGCACCGATGCCTTGCAGGTGCTGGATCGCCCCGGAAATTCCCACGGCCACATACACCCGTGCGGTGACCCAAGTGCCGCTGGCGCCGACCTGGCGATCACGGGCCATGAAGCCGTCGTCCACCGCCACCCGCGACGCGCCTTCGGTGGCGCCCAGGGCAGCAGCGGTCTGGTGGAACAGGTTCCAATCCTTCACGCCGTTGCCGCCGGAGAAAATGAACTCTGCTTCGGCCATCGGAATCGCCGCCGGGTCCACCGCCACCGCGCCGAGGTCTTCGATACGCGGCAGGCTGCGGGCCAGGGTTGTGGATAACTCCACGGGCAAGACTTCATGGCGCGTGTCGCTGACCGGATCGGCACATTCGACGGCGGCGAGGATCAAGCGTGGCAGTGGCCGCGCCAAGTCTTGCTGGCCGGCACCGGCGCGGCCGATGCACTCGTCATCCTTAATCTGCCACACCCGCGTGGCCAGGCGTTCCTTGAGGCTGGCGGCAAAACGCCGACCCAGCTCACCCCCGCCACTGCGGCTGTCGGGCAGCAGCCAATGGCGTGGGTTGAACTGGTTATCCACAGCCCGCAAACCCTGCACGCGTTGCTCGGGTGAATAACCGTCGAACTCATGCCCCTCCAGCACCAGCAGGCGGTCGACACCGGCGGTGGCAAACGCGCTTTCCTTGTGCTCGCCAAACACCACCGCCAACACCGCGCCGTCGTTGCCGGCGAGTTGCCGCGCCAGGCCGAGCAGGTCACGGTCGTGGCTGCTCAGACGGCCGCCGACCATGTCCGGCACTACGTTGATGTAGAACGCAGGCGCAGGCACCTGATGCAGCGGCAATTGCACTTCCACCGCCGCCGTACGCTTGGCCGCGCCGCCCTGCTGGGCGCCGCTGCGGTCGATGCGCTTGATGCCGTTGGGGCCGATAAACCCGACGCCATGGACGTTTTTGCGGATAACGCCGTTCGGCCCCATCCAACTCTGTTGCACCGGCTGCATGGCCGCATGCAACGGGTGCAGACGGTTACGGGCGATCCATTCAGCCCGTGGGTCGCGGCGGATAATGTCGCTCATCAGTGCATCTCCGCAGACGTTTGTTGGACAGGACGTTTAGGCACTTTCGCCGGCGCAGTGTCTTCAAGCAACGCGTCAGCCACCAGCTCGGCAATGTCCTTGATCAATGGCCGCGGCTCGACAACACCTTCAAGCATCGCCGTGCATTGCGGGCAACCAACTGCCACCAACTCGGCACCGGTCTCGCGGATATCGTCCATGCGCATATCCGGGATCCGTTGCTTGCCAGGAATGTCCGTGATCGGCGCCCCGCCGCCACCGCCGCAGCAGCGCGAACGGAAGCCCGAGCGTTGCATCTCCTTGACCTCGATCCCCAGCGCCCGCAGCACTTGGCGCGGCGCCTCGTATTCGCCGTTGTAGCGGCCCAGGTAGCACGGGTCGTGATAGGTCACGCTGTTGCCTTTGTGCTGGCCCAGGTTCAGCGCGCCGTCACCGATCAGCTCGGCCATGAAGGTGCTGTGGTGCTGCACGAGGTAGTTGCCGTTGAAGGCGCCGTATTCGTTTTTCAGCACATGGAAACTGTGGGGGTCGCAGGTGACGATGCGTTTGAAGCTGTACTTGGCCAAGGTCTGGATATTGCGCGTGGCCAGCAGTTGGAACGTCGCTTCATCGCCCAGGCGACGGGCGACGTCGCCGCTGTCGCGCTCTTCCAGGCCGAGCACGGCGAAGTCGACGTTGGCGGCTTTGAGCACTTTGACGAACGCACGCAGGGTGCGTTGGTTGCGCATGTCGAAGGCTCCGTCGCCGACCCAGAACAGCACGTCGGTGGTGCCCTTGTCACTGAGCAACGGCAGGTTCAGATCCGCCGCCCAGTTGAGGCGACCGCCCGGTGCAAAACCGCCAGGGTTGTCGGTGGCGATCAGGTTTTCCAGGACTTCGGCGCCTTTGTTCGGGGTGGCGCCTTTTTCCAGAGTGAGGTGGCGACGCATGTCGACGATGGCGTCCACGTGCTCGATCATCATCGGGCACTCTTCCACGCAAGCGCGGCAGGTGGTGCACGACCACAGGGTCTCGGCGTCCACCAGGCCGTTGACGATCGGTTGATGCGGGTTGCCGCCGTGTTCGCCAATCGCCTTGCCCGGATACGGGCTGCCGGCGAACTTGGCATCGGTGCCACCAGCCAGGCCGACCACCATGTCCTGGATGAGTTTTTTCGGGTTCAGCGGCTGGCCGGCAGCGAACGCCGGGCACGCCGCTTCGCACTTGCCGCACTGCACGCAGGCGTCAAAGCCGAGCAGTTGGTTCCAGGTGAAATCCTTGGGTTTCTCCACGCCCAGCGGCGCGGATTTATCGCTGAGGTCCAGCGGTTTCAAACCGGTGGAGCGCCCGCCACCGAAGCGTTCGGCACGGCGGTGCCAGGCCAGGTGCAGGGCACCGGCGAAGGCGTGCTTCATCGGCCCGCCCCAGGTCATGCCGAAGAACATTTCGGACACGCCCCACAGCACACCCACGCTGAGCAACGCCGCGAGCAGCCAGCCACCGAAGTCGGCGGGCAGAATCCCGGCCACCGGCAGCGTCACCAGGAAGAAACTCACCGAGAACGCCATCAGGCTTTTCGGCAGGCGCATCCATGGGCCTTTGGACAGGCGTGCGGGCGGGTTGCGCCGACGCAGGTACATAAAGATGGCGCCGACAAACATCAACACCGAAGCCAGCAGCAAGGCATAGCCGAGGATGCGGTTTTGCAGGCCGAAGCCATGCACCAGAATCGCCAGCAGCGCCGACAGGACAAAGCCCAGCGCCGTGGCGACGTGGGTGTTGGCGATGTATTTATCGCGGGCGACCACGTGGTGCAGGTCGACCATATAGCGCTTGGGCATGGCCAACAGACCGCCGAGCAGGTCGACCTTGGAGGCACGGCCACGGCGCCACATGTTCACGCGGCGCAGGGCGCCGAGGACGGCGAGGCCCAGGGCGGCAAACAAGAGAATAGGCAGCAAGGTGTTCAACATGGTGAAGCTCCCACAGACCACACAGGTCTACTGTGAAACCGGCCTAAATGTGGGAGGGGGCTTGCCCCCGATAGCGGTGGGTCAGCTACAGCTGTATCAACTGACACTCCGCCATCGGGGGCAAGCCCCCTCCCACATTTGAAACCAATCCCACATTGGTTCGGTGTCGGGTCAGAAATCCTTGCACAAGCGCAGGGCGTCGTAGATCGCAGCGTGGGTATTGCGCTGCGCCACACAGTCACCGATGCGGAACAGCAAGTACCCCTCGCCCGCTTCGCTCAGGCACGGCTGCGGTTTGATCGCGAACAGCGCTTCAACGTCGATCTGGCCCTTGTTGCGCGACCCTTCCTTGAGCCCGTAGTAGATGGCTTCGTCCGGACGCACGCCGTTCTCCACCACCACCTGGTCCACCACCCGCTCCTCTTTGGCGCCGGTGTATTCGTTCTCCAATACCGCCACCAGCTTGTCGCCTTCGCGGTAGACCTTTTCCAGCATCATGTCGCCGGTCATGATCACTTCTTTGGGGTACATGCTGCGGTAGTAGGTCGGGAACGACGTACCGCCAATCGCCACGCCCGGCTTGATGTCGTCGGTGACGATTTCCACCTGGCAGCCTTTGTCGGCCAAAAAGTCCGCCACCGACATGCCGGTGAATTCACAGATGGTGTCGTAGACCAGCACGTTCTTGCCCGGCGCGACTTTGCCGTCGAGCACGTCCCAGCTGCTCACCACCAGGCCTTCGGCGGCGCCCCAGTGCTCGTTCTGCTCGATAAACGGATGCCCGCCGACCGCCAGCACCACCACGTCCGGACGCAGGTCCAGGATGGTCGCGGCATCGGCCGCCACGCCCAGGCGCAGGTCGACTTTCAAGCGCGCCAGTTCCAACTGGAACCAGCGGGTGATGCCGGCGATCTGGTCGCGTTGCGGCGCCTTGGAAGCCGTGGTGATCTGCCCGCCGATAAACTCTTTTTTCTCCAAAAGGGTCACGTCGTGGCCACGTTCGGCAGCGACACGTGCAGCCTCCATACCGGCAGGGCCGGCACCCACCACGACCACTTTGCGTTTCGGCCCGGTGGATTTCTCGATGATGTGCGGTACGCCCATGTATTCACGGGAGGTCGCGGCGTTCTGGATGCACAGCACATCCAGGCCCTGGTACTGGCGATCGATGCAGTAGTTGGCGCCGACGCACTGTTTGATCTGGTCGATCTGGCCCATCTTGATCTTGGCGATCAGGTGCGGGTCGGCGATGTGCGCACGGGTCATGCCGACCATGTCCACATAGCCGCCTTCCAGAATGCGCGTGGCCTGGTTCGGGTCCTTGATGTTCTGCGCGTGCAGTACCGGAACCTTGACCACTTCCTTGATGCCGGCCGCCAGGTGCAGGAACGGCTCCGGCGGGTAGCTCATGTTCGGGATTACGTTGGCCAGGGTGTTGTGGGTGTCGCAACCCGAGCCCACCACGCCGATGAAATCGAGCATGCCGGTGTCGTCGTAATACTTGGCGATCTGCTTCATGTCCTCGTGGGACAGGCCGTCCGGATGGAACTCGTCACCGCACAGGCGCATGCCCACGCAAAAGTCATCACCGACTTCGGCGCGCACGGCCTTGAGGACTTCCAGGCCGAACTTCATGCGGCCTTCAAAGGTGCCGCCCCATTCGTCGGTCCGCTTGTTGACCCGCGGGCTCCAGAACTGGTCGATCATGTGCTGGTGCACGGCGGACAGTTCCACACCGTCCAGGCCACCGGCCTTGGCGCGTTTGGCGGCGCTGGCGTAGTTGCCGATCACGCGCCAGATCTCTTCCGGCTCGATGGTCTTGCAGGTTGCGCGGTGCACCGGCTCACGCACACCGGACGGCGACATCAGGGTCGGCCAGTTGAAGCCGTCCCAACGCGAGCGTCGGCCCATGTGGGTAATCTGGATCATGATCTTGGCGCCATGCTTGTGCATGGCATCGGCCAGGTTCTGGAAGTGCGGGATGATGCGGTCGGTGGACAGGTTCACCGAGCTCCACCATTCCTGGGGGCTGTCGATGGCAACCACCGAGGAACCGCCACAGATTGCCAGGCCGATACCGCCCTTGGCTTTCTCTTCGTAATACTTCACATAGCGGTCGGTGGTCATGCCGCCGTCGGTGGCATACACCTCGGCGTGGGCGGTACTGAGCACGCGGTTGCGGATGGTCAGTTTGCCGATCTGGATCGGCTGGAACATTGCTTCGAAAGCCATGGCACGGTCCTCGGCTTACAACGGCTTGACGGTGAACAAACCATCATCGTGGCCCTCTTCGGAGCCTCCGTAGACTTGTTCGGCGACGGTGCGGATCTTGCTGCCACGGGCCTCAAGAATCTGGTCCATGGCGCCGGCAAACCAGCCGGTGAACATGTAGTCCACCTTGCGCCCGACCTTGCCGTACACGTAGACGAATGCCGAGTGTTCGAGCTTGACGCTGGCGGTGCCTTTGTCGAGGTCGATGTCCTGGATCTTGAACAGGCCCCAGCCGCGTTGCGACAGGCGCTTCATGTAGTGCTCGAACACCGCGACGCCTTCCAGGCCGTGGCACTCGGCTTCTTTTTCACACCAGTGCCAGGCGGATTTGTAGCCGGCCTTGTAGAGGATCTCGGCGTAGGCGTCGGCGCCCAGCACTTCTTCGATGCCCATGTGGTTGTTGACGAAGAAATGGCGCGGCACGTACAGCATAGGCAGGGCGTCGGAGGTCCAGACACCGGTTTCGCTGTCGACTTCGATTGGCAATTGCGGGGCGATTTTGGCCATGGAAACTTAACTCCAGAAAATTCTTAGGTGTGCCCTCGACGCGAACGGTCGAGGGAAAAATGCGGTGGCTTATTCGCCCCAGACGTCCTTGAGCACGTTGACCCAGTTCTCGCCCATGATCTTGCGCACCACGCGCTCGCTGTGGCCGCGCTTGAGCAGGGTTTCGGTGAGGTTGGGGAACTCGCCCACGGTGCGGATGCCCAGCGGGTTGATGATCTTGCCGAAGCTGGTCAGGCGGCGGGCGTAGCCCTTGTCATGGGTCAGCATTTCGAAGAAATCCTGGCCATGGCCCTGGGTAAAGTCGGTGCCGATGCCAATGGCGTCTTCGCCGACGATGTTCATGGTGTATTCGATGGCTTCGGCGTAATCGTCGATGGTCGAATCGATGCCCTTGGCGAGGAACGGCGCGAACATGGTCACGCCGACAAAGCCGCCGTGGTCGGCGATGAACTTAAGCTCTTCATCGGACTTGTTGCGCGGGTGCTCTTTCAGGCCGGACGGCAGGCAGTGGGAGTAGCACACCGGTTTTTTCGATTCGAGGATGACTTCTTCGGAGGTTTTGGAGCCGACGTGGGACAGGTCGCACATGATGCCGACGCGGTTCATCTCGCCAACGATCTCGCGACCAAAACCCGACAGGCCGCCGTCGCGCTCGTAGCAACCGGTGCCCACCAGGTTCTGGGTGTTGTAGCACATCTGCACCACACCGACGCCGAGCTGCTTGAAGATCTCGACGTAGCCGAGCTGGTCTTCAAATGCATGGGCGTTCTGGAAGCCGAAGATGATGCCGGTCTTGCCCAGTTCCTTGGCCTTGCGGATGTCGGCGGTGGTTTTCACCGGGATTACCAGGTCGCTGTTCTCGCGGATCAGGGTCTGGCTGGCGACGATGTTATTGATCGTGGCCTGGAAGCCTTCCCACACCGACACGGTGCAGTTGGCGGCGGTGAGGCCACCCTTGCGCATGTCCTCGAACAGCTCGCGGTTCCACTTGGCAATAATCAGCCCGTCGATAACGATGCTGTCGGCGTGAAGTTCGGCTGGGCTCATCAGGCTGTCCCCTTATTGGCAATTCATGCGCCGAATCGTCTGCCGGCGCTTTGGGGCCAGCATATGCCCAGGGGCAACCTGAGCCGGGTGCAAAAACGACAGGGGAATTGCCGAAAGCGTCAATCCGCGACAAAGGCTGTTAAGAGAGGTCTGACTGGCGGCTGTTATTTGTCTTACGCTTGAGCCAGAATTCCCGCATCACCTGATATGAGACGGCGCAATGAAATCGATTTTCCTGGCTTTGGCACTCATCGCAACCGGCGTCCACGCGGCCGAAGACACCGACAGCACGCCGTGCGATGGCATCGAAAGCGACACGCAAACCCTGGAATGCGCCTCCTATAACAAAACCACCGCTGAGCAATTGCTCAAGGATAACTATCAGGGGTTGCTGGAGCGCATGGGTTCGACCTACGGCAGCGACAAGACCAAACTGGCGGACATTACCGCCCGTCTGAAGGACGCGCAGCAAAAGTGGGAAAAACTGCGGGATGCCGATTGTGCGGTGGACACCTTCCCGGCAGTCACCGGCACCAAGGCCTATGCGATTGCGCACAACGACTGCCTGGCGCGGATGAGTGATGAGCGGTCGGAGTTTTTGGAGTCGATTGGGCAGGAGTGAATGCCAACTCCCGCCGCCAACGTGCGGGAGCGGCGACGGATTCAAGCCATGAAAGGCGACTTGAACGGGCTGCGAACCAATTCTCGCGATGGAGAGTATTGATAGCCCAGCTTGGCGATATCCAACACCTGACGAATACTACGCTCACCCCACGGGTTGATCAGGTCCCCAACGTTGTGGCCCTCCGGACCGCAGCGCATCGGCGCGTAATGGGGCGCCCACTTGGGTTTATCCAGCTTCATTTGCGCTTGCCAGTCCGCCCATACCTTGTCGATAAAGCAATGATGGAGGAAGAACACCGGATCCTCCGGCGAGGTCATCGCCAACATATTGCCGCCGATCCAGAGATGCACGCGGTTATGCAACTGGGAGCCAGGCGTAGTCACTTGTGGATCGCCACGTTGAGTGACCCAGCCCTCCAAACGATTGCGAAACCCACGGGTATAGGGTCCTGAATCAAAAGGCGGCGTGTCATACAAGCTTTCACGCATGGCCATCTGCAGATCGGCCACTGTAGGAAGCGAGCCGACCCACTGACCAAACTGGCGCTTGAGGCCTTTGCCCGGCAAATCATCCTCGGGGTACTCAGGCACTTCCCATTGACCGCCGCTGTAGGCAAACGGCCCATCCTTGACCCGAAACTGATCGCTTGGATCGCCGTTTCCGCCCATCAAGTCCGTCCTCCAGACCGGTGATCCCGCAGGATTGGCCGCATCTTCGGTCCAGTCCCAATAAGGCAGCGCTACATCGGGACTGATACCGCGCAACTCAGCCTCAAGCTGCATAAGCATCTCTCGATGCCAGGGCAGGAAGGCCGGCCCGAGATGGGCCCCATTGCGGTAGTCGGGATCCTGGGGCTCATCGCAATGCACAGTCGGCACCATGACGCCGTGATGCCAGTGAACGTACTTGTCGTATTCACCGCGTCTCTTGAGTTCAAGCAAGCTATCAATAAACGACTTTTTCTCGCTATCACTCAGAGAGCGAATATTTTTCCTGATGATCATTGCGCAACTTCCTTCTCAGAAGGTCGAGGGGGTTGACTCTTTCAAACCAATCTATGCAGGACTTCCATCATTGGCTACTGTCAGAAATAACAGGTCGGAATGATCTTCTGACAGACGGTCATGGGTTGCGGTTTTTATTTGAGCCGATTTGGAGTTGGCTTTAGTCTTGAGGTGCGCGACCATCCGTCGCCTCTCCACCTATTGCCAGGCCATGACATGAAAACCTGCGGCATCGAAATCAAAGGCAGCGAAGCCATCATCGCCCTCGCCGCCCTGGACAACCAGGCGCTGACCCACGTCGCCCTGGCGACCAAGAAAATCGCCCTCGACGATGACGATGAAGCGGCCAACGTCAAAGCCTTCGCCGCTCAGGTGAAAGCGTTTGTGCAGGACAACGCCATCACTCGCATCGCGATCAAGAAGCGCAGCAAGAAGGGTGAATTCGCCGGCGGCCCGACGACGTTCAAGATTGAAGGGGTGTTTCAGTTGCTGGAGGGCGTGGAGGTGACCTTGCTGTCGCCGCAGACCGTTAATGCGCAGAACAAAAAGCACAATTTTGACCTGCCGGCGACGCTGAACAAGTATCAGCATGAGGCCTTCAAGACCGCGTGCTCCGCCCTGCTGAAAAAATAACACACACCGAAAATCTACTGTGGGAGGGGGCTTGCCCCCGATGACGGACTGTCAGTTGATACAGCTTTGGCTGACACACCGCTATCGGGGGCAAGCCCCCTCCCACATTGAAGCAAAAGTGCCCTTCAGCGCTTGTGCAGCAGCCAATCCCCAAACGCCTTGTCTTCCAGGGCATACCCACCCCGGCTCGATTTCCACACCAATTCCTTGTCGCGCAAGGCATCGATACAGGCCTGAATCGTCTGGGTGCCCGGCACCACGTCGCTGCCCATGTCTTCCAGCGCCTTGCTGACCGCCGTCAGGGTGCTGTCGGTGAACGGGGCAAAGGGTTCGTTGTGTTGCGAACGCTCTACCATCACCGCCAGCACCGCACGCTGCGGGAGGGTCAGCGCGTTCCAGGCGCTTTCGAATTCGGTCCATACACCTGCGCGCAGCAATTCGGCGCGGCTGTGCAGCAGTTGGCCCAGGTTGCTCGCCTCGCCTAACTCCAGGGCGACTTCACCGATGATCGTGCGCAACATCTCGGGGCGACGGCCCACTAGCTCAAAAGCTTCATCAATATCCGCCGCGTTGAATTGGTTGGTCTTGGCCAGGTGCGCGTTGAGATGCACGGTGTAGGCCTGGGTGAATTCTTTGCCGAGCAACGGAAACGGCGTGATGCTGGAGCCGAAAAACGGCTGGCTTTTGCCCAACACCAGATGTGCCAGCTTGTCGCGATTGGAGCCAGTGAACACCAGATGCAAACCGCTGCCGTCTTCGTCACGACCTTGGTTGAGTTGGTCCCGGGCTGCTTTCAGCGCGAACATGGCGTTGATGCCTGAATCGCTGGTCAAGGCGTGCTGCGCTTCATCAATCACCAGTACGACGGGCTTTTCCGCCGCGCGGTGGAGCAATTCCAACGCCTGGGTCAACGTGGCGCCCACAGGCAATTGCGGCTTGCTGAAATCCCAGGACAACGTCCGCAGAAAGCTGAGCTTCTCGATCCCGATGTTCTTGGCCAGTTTGCGAATGCCTTTTTCATAGGGAACCAGCGCGGCCGCTATGGCGCTGGCGATCAACTCGGCGGGATCCTTTTCCTTGTCGGCCCACAGATCCACATACACGGCCAGCCAACTGCGCAACTGACACTCCGGGATGAGGTCTTCGCGCAAAAACGTACTTTTACCGGTGCGGCGCGGCGCGGCGAGAAACAGGCCAGAGGTGAAATCCTGAATCCCGGCCCCCACAAGACCATCGGCAATGCTGCGCGCCAGGGCGGGGCGGCGGAACACAAAGCCGCTGTGCTTGGACATGGTTTTATACTCAATTATGGAAAGGACTATAAATTATAGCTATGAGTATAATTGACTATAATTGCCGGTCAAACCACCTCCCGTCGCCGATCCTCCCTTGGGCACTTCGCAAACCTTGCCCGATAGCTGCGAGTGAAGTACGACGGTGACTCAAACCCGCAGGCAATGCTCACCTCCAGCACACTCATGTCGCTTTGACGTAAGAGCTGCCGGGCTTTTTCCAGGCGCAGGCCGAGGTAGAAGTTGCTTGGCGTGTCGTTCAGGTGCAGGCGGAATAGCCGCTCCAACTGGCGTCGGGTGACTTTGATCGCGTCGGCCAGGGCCAAGGTGCTCAGGGGCGGCTCGGTGTGCTGCTCCATCTCGCCGATCACGTGGACCAACTTTTTGTTGTTGATGCCGTAGCGCGTGGCGATCTGCATGCGCTGGTGGTCTTTGCGTGGGCGGATGCGGCCGAGCACGAATTGTTCGGAAACCTGGATGGCAAGCTCCGGGCCGTGGGCCTGGGCGATCAGGTCGAGCATCAGGTCGATGGACGCGGTGCCGCCGGCGCAGGTGATGCGGCGGCGGTCGATCTCGAACAGTTCCTGGGTCACGGTCAGGTGAGGATAGGACTCCTTGAACGCATCGATGGCTTCCCAGTGCAGGGTCAGGCGATGGCCTTCGAGCAGGCCGGCTTCGGCGAGGACGCAGGCGCCGGTGTCGATGGCGCCGAGGGTCACGCCGTCGTGGTCGAGGCGGCGCAGCCAGTGTTCCAGTGCGGGAGTGGCGAACTGCAACGGTTCGAAGCCGGCCACCACCAGTAAGGTCGCGCCTTTTTTCAGCGGTTCCAGCGCGGCGTCGGCGTTGACCGACATGCCATTGCTCGCCAATACCGCGCCGCCATCGGCACTCAGCACATGCCAACGGTACAGCTCGCCACGAAAGCGGTTGGCCACCCGCAGCGGCTCCAGCGCAGAGATAAAGCCAATGGCCGAAAACCCCGGCATCAGCAAAAAGTAGAAATCCTGGGACATGGTGGCGCTCTCGTCGGACGGGCAGCGTGGCACTGTGATACTCCCGTTCCGGGGCGGATTCAAGGGGGCAGGTCGCTGCAGTGCAAGAGGTGGTCGCCGCCGTGCGTTTTGCCGTCCGCTGGCTTGCGTAACTTGGCTGCACGGCGCACAAAGACGCCGGACCCCACAATAACGACCTGCCGAGGGATCCACCATGAATCGACTGATCAGCCGCTGCGTGCTTGCACTCAGCGCCAGCGCCATTTTGAGCACCAACGTAATGGCAGCGGATGCCGCTTCATGCCAGAACGTGCGCATGGGCGTGGTGAACTGGACGGACGTCATCGCCACCAGTGCCATGACCCAAGTACTGCTCGACGGCCTCGGCTACAAGACCAAACAGACCAGCGCCTCCCAGCAAATCATCTTCGCCGGCATCCGCGACCAGCGCCTGGATATGTTCCTGGGCTACTGGAACCCGCTGATGACCCAGACCATCACGCCGTTTGTCGACGCCAAGCAAGTCAAAGTCCTCGACAAAGCCAGCCTGGAAGATGCCCGCGCCACGCTTGCCGTGCCGACGTACCTGGCCGACAAGGGCCTGAAAACGTTCGCCGATATCGCCAGATTCGAAAAGGAACTGGGCGGCAAGATCTACGGGATCGAGCCGGGCTCGGGGGCTAACACCCAGATCAAGGCGATGATCGCCAAGAACCAGTTCGGCCTGGGCAAATTCCAACTGGTGGAGTCCAGTGAGGCCGGCATGCTCGCCGCCGTGGACCGCGCCGTGCGCCGCAAGGAAGCCGTGGTGTTCTTCGGCTGGGCGCCGCACCCGATGAACGTCAACGTGGCGATGACTTACCTCACCGGCAGCGATGACGCCCTCGGCCCGAACGAAGGCATGGCGACGGTGTGGACCGTGACCTCGCCGACCTACGCCGAACAGTGCCCCAACGTGCACAAGTTGCTGACCAACCTGACCTTCACCGCCGCCGACGAGAGCCGGATGATGCAGCCGTTGCTGGATCACAAGGACGCTATCGAGTCCGCCAAGCAGTGGCTCAAGGATCACCCCCAGGACCAGGCGCGCTGGCTGGAGGGCGTGACCACCTTCGACGGCAAACCGGCTGCAGCCAACCTGCAACTGACCAGCAAATAACCCGCTTTCCATCACCGTTTCGCAGCCCGCACAGGCTGCGAACGGTTTCACCACGCCTGCAAGGAACCGCCCCATGAACCACGACGTCATCATCACCTGCGCACTCACCGGTGCTGGCGACACGACCGCCAGAAGCCCACACGTGCCGGTCACCCCCAAACAGATCGCCGCCGCTGCGGTGGAAGCCGCCAAGGCCGGCGCTACCGTGGTGCATTGCCATGTGCGCGACCCCGAAACCGGTAAGTTCAGCCGCGACGTAGCGCTGTACCGCGAACTGATGGAGCGCATTCGCGAGGCCGACATCGACATCATCGTCAACCTCACCGCCGGCATGGGCGGCGACCTGGAGATCGGCGGCGGCGAGAACCCGATGGAGTTCGGTCCCAACACCGACCTGGTCGGCCCACTGACGCGCCTGGCCCACGTCGAAGCGTTGCTCCCGGAAATCTGCACCCTGGACTGCGGCACCCTGAACTTCGGCGACGGCGACACGATTTACGTGTCCACCCCGGCGCAACTGCGCGCCGGGGCCAAACGCATCCAGGAACTGGGCGTTAAGCCTGAACTGGAAATCTTCGACACCGGCCACCTGTGGTTCGCCAAGCAGATGATCAAGGAAGGCCTGCTCGACAACCCGCTGTTCCAACTGTGCCTGGGCATCCCATGGGGCGCGCCGGCCGATACCACCACCATGAAAGCCATGGTCGACAACTTGCCCGCCGACGCAGTGTGGGCCGGCTTCGGCATCGGCCGCATGCAAATGCCAATGGCGGCGCAGGCGGTGCTGCTGGGCGGCAATGTGCGGGTCGGGCTGGAAGACAACCTGTGGCTGGACAAGGGCGTGCTCGCCACCAACGGCCAGCTTGTGGAACGGGCGAGTGAAATCCTCAGCCGTCTGGGGGCACGGGTCATGAGCCCGGCCGAGGGCCGCGTGAAGATGGGCCTCACTAAACGCGGTTAAAAAATGTGGGAGGGGGCAAGCTCCCTCGCACATGGGTTCTTCACATTATTCAGGAATGTCTCCATGCGCTTTATCACTGAGATCAAAACCTTCGCCGCCCTCGGCAGCGGTGTTATCGGCAGCGGCTGGGTGTCCCGCGCCCTGGCCCACGGACTCGATGTGGTGGCCTGGGATCCGGCGCCCGGCGCAGAAGCGGCACTGCGCAAACGTGTCGCCAATGCCTGGGGCGCGCTGGAGAAACAGGGCCTGGCACCGGGCGCATCACAGGACCGCCTGCGCTTTGTCGCCACTATCGAAGAGTGCGTAAAAGACGCGGATTTCATCCAGGAAAGCGCCCCGGAACGCCTGGAGCTGAAACTGGAACTGCACAGCAAGATCAGCGCAGCCGCCAAGCCCGATGCATTGATCGGTTCGAGCACCTCCGGCCTGTTGCCGAGTGAGTTCTACGAGGGTTCGACCCACCCGCAACGTTGCGTGGTCGGGCACCCATTCAACCCGGTGTACCTGCTGCCGCTGGTGGAAGTGGTGGGCGGCAAAAATACCGCGCCGCAGGCAATCCAGGCGGCGATCAAGGTGTACGAATCCCTTGGCATGCGCCCGCTGCATGTGCGTAAGGAAGTCCCCGGTTTTATCGCCGACCGGCTGTTGGAAGCGTTGTGGCGCGAGGCGCTGCACTTGGTGAATGACGGTGTGGCCACTACCGGCGAAATCGACGATGCGATTCGTTTTGGCGCCGGCCTGCGCTGGTCGTTCATGGGCACCTTCCTCACCTACACCCTGGCGGGCGGCGATGCCGGCATGCGCCACTTCATGGCGCAGTTCGGGCCGGCATTGCAGTTGCCGTGGACCTACCTGCCCGCGCCGGAACTGACCGACAAGCTGATCGACGATGTGGTCGATGGCACCCGCGATCAGTTGGGTGATCACAGCATTTCGGCGCTGGAGCGCTATCGTGATGATTGCTTGCTGGCGGTGCTGGAAGCAGTGAAAACCACTAAGGAAAAACACGGTATGACCTTCGCCGAATAACGGACAACTCACCATGCCTGCATTGATCACCTACACCACCCCAGTCCTCCCCGACTGGGTCGACTACAACGGCCACCTGCGCGACGCGTTCTACCTGCTGATTTTCAGCTACGCCACCGACGCGCTGATGGACACCCTGGGCCTGGACAGCGACAACCGCGAAGCCAGCGGCCACTCGCTGTTCACCCTGGAACTGCACCTGAACTACCTGCACGAGGTAAAACTCGGCGCCAAGGTTGAGGTGCACACCCAACTGATCGCCCACGACGCCAAGCGCCTGCACCTCTATCACAGCCTGCATCCAGTGGGCGAAGAACGGGAACTGGCGGGCAACGAGCAGATGCTCTTGCACGTCGACCTGGCCGGCCCGCAGTCGGCGCCGTTTACCGAGGCGACGCTGGGAAAAATCATCGCCCTGCGCGCCGAACAGGCCGACCTGCCAAAACCCGCCCTCCTCGGCCGGGTCATTGGTTTGCCCGCTAAAAAATAACCGGCAAAAAAAGCCCCGATCCAGCCGTGACTGGATCGGGGCAGAGGTGCCTTGTGAGAGCGTTACATCCCGAGGGTGACCAAACCATCAAGCTGTGTGCCTGGGTGCAGTGTGCCGGTAAGTGCCGTCCGCAAATGGCCCGAAAACGACACGCTCATAGCCATCTGAGGCATTCGCGCATTCTGCCCTTGCCGACCGCCGGGGTGGCTACCAGAATCGAGGTCGAACCCCGCTCCCCTCACCAGGATAAACGTCATGATGCATGCGGATTTGATTGATCAGGATGACCTGCTGGGCCAACTGCGCTCACTGGGTTTCGAAGTCTCCAGCGGCTCTACTGCCGAGCAGGCCTGTGAATGTGCCGTACGCGGTTTGAGCGAAGCGCGGGCCAAGGCGCTCAAGGGTATGGTTGAGCAGATGTACACCGGCAGCGCGACGATTTTGCCGGCGGTGCGTCAGGCGATTGATAAGCAGCTGTTGCCGGCTTTGGTGCAGTTCAAGCAGAACTCTGGCGCCTGATAAACCGCTATCGGGGGCAAGCCCCCTCCCACATTTTGACCGCATTCGCATGTTGAAACTCGGTCAACGGTGGGAGGGGGCTTGCCCCCGATGCAGGCGACTCGGTCTAGAGCCTCACGCTGGCAAAAGTCGACTCATTGCGCGCCTGGCTCAACGCCGACATTGGCCCCGCCAATGGCGCCAATACCAGCGCCTGCGGAATCGGCATCATCGCCACCTGCTGGGTGGTGTTGGAACCGACGCGCTCATCCCGTGGCGGAATGCCGAAGTATTCGCGGTAGCACTTGGAGAAGTGCGGCGTGGAGACAAACCCGCACACCGACGCCACTTCGATGATCGACATCGGCGTCTGCTTGAGCAACTGGCGCGCACGGATCAAACGCAGCTTGAGGTAGTAGCGCGACGGCGAGCAGTGCAGGTATTTCTGGAACAAGCGCTCCAGCTGGCGCCGCGACACGGCGACGTACACCGCGAGCTCGTCCAGGTCGATCGGCTCTTCCAGGTTGGCTTCCATCAGCGCGACGATTTCCTGCAGCTTCGGCTGGTTGGTGCCAAGCATGTGCTTGAGCGGCACACGCTGGTGATCCTGTTCGTTGCGGATGCGCTCGTACACAAACATCTCGGAAATGGCGGCCGACAGTTCACGGCCGTGGTCGCGGCTGATCAGGTGCAGCATCATGTCCAGCGGCGCGGTGCCGCCGGAGCTGGTGAAGCGATTGCGATCGAGGGTGAACAGGCGCGTGCTCATGGCCACACGCGGGAAAGCTTCCTGCATCGACGCCAGGCATTCCCAGTGCACGCTGCAATCAAAACCGTCGAGCAGGCCGGCGCAGGCCAGGGCCCAACTGCCGGTACACACGGCGCCAAGGCGACGGGACTGGCGCGCCTGGCTTTGCAGCCACGACACGTGTTCACGGGTAACGGTGCGCTGGATACCCACGCCGCCGCACACGATCACCGTGTCCAGGGCCGGGGCTTTGTGCATGGAGGCATCGGGGGTGATTTGCAGCCCGTCGCTGGCCCAGACCTGGTTGCCGTCGACACTCAGGGTTGTCCAGCGATACAGCTCGCGGCCGGACAGTTGGTTGGCCATGCGCAGCGGTTCCACGGCCGATGCCAGGGAAATCAGCGTGAAATTGTCCAGCAGCAAAAAGCCGATGGATTGAGGCGCACGGTTCTGGGGTTGGGCCCCTGAGTTGAACGACGTCATCGCGGTATCTCCTCACACAAAGCGGGTGATGGCCTCAGGCGAGGCTCTTGTTATTGCGCTCTTCGTCGGTAAAGAAGAGAGGCTTTGAATGGATAGAGCAAATGCCGTGCCTAAAATTGAATGGCTATTCAATAAATCCTGAAAACGACCTGTTGATGCCTCTATATAAGCCCGCGCGGGAAGTACGGGATATGGCTTGAAATGATGTAGGAGTAGGTCCGCTCAAGGGGCGTGAGCAGAACGGTAGCACTTGTGGGAAGGCGCTTTGAGGCGTGTGGGATAAGCCTGTCACCCCAAGCACGGGCGACAGCAGGTCGAGGGAAAATCGTTTGGAAGCTACTTATCTGTTTGCGACGCGCTAAAAGGTGGCGCTTTTGGCTTGGGTGTTCACTTTATGAGCAGTGTTGGGCGGACTACCGCTATCGGGGCATAGCTATCTACACAACTCTCAAAGGCTTATACATAACTCTGTGGTGAGCGGGCTTGTCCCGCGCTGGGCTGCGCAGCAGCCCCAAAACCAGGCAACTTGGTTTTTCTGAAAAAACGCG
>NZ_RWIO01000063.1:0-91920 GCF_009764655.1 Pseudomonas sp. PB105 | reverse complement strand
TACGCGGTGTTTGTTATTGGGGCTGCTTCGCAGCCCAGCGCGGGACAAGCCCGCTCACCACAACAGCCCATTTGCCATAGATTCAGCATCCACTGGAAGTTGTGTCGATACCTATGCCCCGATGAGGCCCTAATCCACCACGCTGAATTCAAGCCGTGCAGTTTGACCGGCCTCATCGAGGACACTGAGCTGATAGCGCCCCAACCGCTCGAAACTGGCATTGATAAAGTCCTGATTGGCACTGTCCCCCAACGGCGCGCCATTGAGGAACCACCAGCGCCGACCACTGCCGCCCAGGGCCGAGATTTTCAGGCGCAGGGTTTGTTGGCTGGCGGCGGGCAGGCGCAGTTGGTCGCCTTCACGCACGCCGACAATGGACAGCGGCGAAGACGCGGCCAGCGCCGGTGGCGGGCAATCCGGATCGGCGGCCGGGATGCGTGCTTCGCGGCGTTCGGCCCTTGGCAGCCACGGTTCCAAAGGCGCGGGCCAGAGGGCGATATGGCGGGCGACGGCACCGGGGCAATGGGCGTCAACCCGCAAGCCCTTGGCGTTGACCCAGATACTTTCCATCAAGCCCACACTCAGTGGTTGGTCCAACGCCTGCAAGGTCGGCGGCGTGGTGTTGTCCAGGGTCCAGGCGAAGCGTTGGCGCCGACAATTCGGATCGCTGCGGCTCATCGGCTGGCCCAGGGGCCAACAGATCGCCGCCACGCCGACAGTGGCTGGCACCGGTAAAACCGGCGCACTGATGCCGCGCTGGCTGTCGCGGTTGGTCAACACGTCATGCACCTGCAACATCAGAGGCGCCGCCGACGCCAAGCCGAACTGGCCCGGCACGGGCGTGCCGTCCGGTCGGCCGATCCACACGCCGATCAGGTAGCGCGGCCCCACGCCAATCGCCCAGGCATCGCGAAAGCCGTAGCTGGTGCCGGTTTTCCAGGCAAGCACCGGGCGCTGCACCAGCTCGGCACGCGGGTCGCGATCCGGCCGCGCTTGCCCACTGAGGATGCGCCGCACAATCCAGGCAGAACCCGGCGACAGCATTGGTCGTTCTCTCAACGTGTCGTCAGGCTGCAATCGGATGGAAGCGCTTTTACCGGCCCGGGCGAAGGCACTGTAACCGCCCACCAAATCTTCCAGACGGCTGCCCGCGCCGCCGAGGATCAGCGCCAGGTTCGGCTCGGCCAACGCAGGCAATGCCAGGGGCACGCCGCCGATGCGCATCTCGGCGGCAAATCGCTTGGGCCCGTAAGCTTCCAGCAGCTGCACCGCCGGCAGGTTCAGGGAGCTGGACAACGCAGTACTCGCCGGCACCGCGCCGGTAAACCCCATGGAGAAATTGCCCGGCCGGTAATCACCATACCGCCGGGGCACGTCCTGCAGCAGCGACTCGGAGTGAATCAGCCCCTCATCCAGGGCCAGGCCATACAGGAAGGGTTTCAAGGTCGAGCCTGGCGAACGCAACGCGCTGATCATGTCCACATGGCCAAAGCGCCTGGCGTCGTTGATGTCCACCGAGCCCAGATACGCCCGCACGGCCATGGTTTCCTCTTCCACCACCAGGATCGCGGCCGAGGTGTGCTCCGGCAACCGTGCGCGCCAGCCCAGCAACAGGTCTTCGAGACGGCGTTGCAGGGTGGCGTCAACGGTGGTGCGGATCAGCGGCGGGCTGTCGGGGCGGTTCAGGCGGCGGGCGAGCAAGGGGGCCAGGCTCGGTTCCAGGCGTGGGGCAAGTAGCAGCGGTTCTTCAAGGGCTTCGTCGACCGCCGATTGCGGCCATACCTTAAACTCGGCGAGGCGCCGCAAGACCTTGTCCCGAGCCTGCTGGGCGCGTTGCGGATGGCGGTCCGGACGCAAGCGGCTGGGCGCCTGGGGCAATACGGCAAGCAAGGCCGCTTCGGCATGGGTCAATTGCGCCGGGGATTTGCCCAGATAGGCCCAACTGGCCGCGGCCACGCCCTGCAACGTGCCGCCAAACGGGGCGCGGTTCAGGTAGAGGTTGAGGATTTGTTCCTTGGACAGGTGCCATTCCAACTGCGCGGTGCGCCACAGCTGGCGCAATTTACCGTGAAAGGTGCGTGAATGCGGGTCGAGCAAACGGGCGACCTGCATCGACAAGGTGCTGCCACCCGACACCACCCGAGCGCCGGTCAGGTTCTGCCAGGTCGCGCGCGCCAACGCCAGCGGGTTTACGCCTGGATGCTGGTAGAACCATCGGTCTTCGTAGGTGAGCACGGCGTCCAGGTAATACGGCGAGACTTCGCTGGTTTGCACCGGGTAGCGCCACACCCCATTAGCATCGGCAAAGCGCCACAACGGCGTGCCATCCTCGGCCAGCACCACCCGCGCCAGGTCATCCTTGGGCAGGGGCAGCGGCCAGATACGGTCGGCCAGCCACAGCAGGGCAATCACCAACAGGAGGGTCGCCAGGGTCCAGCGGGCAACTAAACGCAATTTCAAACGGGCAAACCTCTATGCTGGTAGGGAACTAGCCTGTCGCATTAACAACCAAAGGCACAGACACGCCCACCTCTTATCAGGACACGCACATGCAGCTAGAAAGCTTTTTCGAGTGGTTGGGCCAGGCGCTCGGCTCCATCATCCGGTTTATCGTCGACGGCCTCAGCGGCTTGTTCGGTGTGCTGACCCATGCCGGCGCAAACTTTGTCGAAGGGTTGTCCCGTACGTTGGGCATGGACACGTCGATTATCAGCATCATCACCCTGATCGTCGGCCTTATGTTGCTCTACTCGGCAGTCCGCGCATTTATGCGGGCGTCGATCATCATAGGGATTATCTGGTTGCTGCTGGGGCTGTGGCTGCTCAGCTGGGTCGTGCACTAATCCCCTGCGGGAGCGAGCAAGCCCGCTCCCACAAGGGTTCTTCAGCGGCCCTTGATGACCAGGTCCGCCGGGGTATCCCCCACGGCCTGCCAGTTCGGCCGATACATCGACTCCACCTGCGGCGGCGGCACACGGTAGGTGCCCGGCGTCACCGCACGCGCCAGGTACAGCAGGTGCGTGGTGCCATCGCCGTCCAGGTTGATCGCCGCCACATAGCGGTCATCGCGGAACTCCTGATGCTTGAGCGCCGCGTTCTGCATCGACTCGCGCCACTCCTTCACTTGGCTGCTGGCGTTTTCCAGGCTGGCAGCACTTTGCGCCAGGTTCTGGTTTTCCAGCTCCAGGCCAGCGGGCAGGAGGTCGACCACCAACGCATCCGGCACGCGCTGCTTGGCGCTGACCGCCAGGTGCACCAGCACCAGGTCGCCGCTATTGAGGCTGCGCAGGTTCAGCGGCTGGCCGTTCATACCCAGGTATTCACGGCGGATGCTCAGGTTGTCGCCACCCGGTGCCGGCGGCACTTGCGGGTAACCCGAGATCGTCAGTTGCTGGTACACCGGCGTGTCGCCCTGATTGCTCAGGCTCAGATCGCCTGAAAGCAGCTTGCCTTCCAGGTCCAGCGTCGACTGTTGATTGTTCAGCTCATGCTCACCGCCGCTGCCGTTGAGCAGGACCTTCCAGGCCGACTCGGGCTGGGCGAACCCCAGGCGCCCGGCCAGGAACAGCGAATTGCGCTCCTGGGTCGACAGGTACGGGCTGGCCGCCAATTGGTCCGACAGGGTAAACAAACGCTCTTCGCGCTTGCCCTTGGCCAAGTCATTCTCTTCCAGCAACGCCAGGATCATCGCCTGGTCCCGCAGCGGGCTGCCGTAGTCGGCCAGCCATTCCTTGGCGCTGCGTTGCGCTGCCAAGCCTGCCTGCAACGCCTGGTCCGCACGCGGCTGGTCGCCCATCTTGTGCAAGGCAATGGCCAACTGCACCAGCGGCAACCCGGAACGCGCATCGCTGCGTCGCTCGAAAATGCTGCGCAGCGCGCCCAGTGGCGCCTGCTGACTGCGCGCCAGCACCATGCCGGCGTAGGCTTGCACGGCAAAGCGCGTGTGTTCGGCGTTGTCGCTGTAGTCGACTTCGATCAGGTTGCGCTCCTGCACATACCGCAGCAGGCGCTCGCTGGCCTTTTTCAAGGCTTCAGGCGGCACGGCAAAACCCTGGTCGCGGGCGCGCAGCAGGAAGTCGGTGACGTAGGCCGTCAGCCAATATTCTTCTTCGCCGTCGGCGCCCCACAAACCAAAGCTGCCGTTGTAGCGCTGCATGCCCAGCAGGCGTTCGATGCCCAACTCGATCTTGCGCTTGCGCTCGGCATCCGGCTCGCCCTTGATGCTCAGACGCTTGAGCAACGCATCGTCAGCGTACAGCGACGGGTACAGGCCACTGGCGGTTTGCTCCAGGCACCCATACGGGTACGCCTTGAGCGCCGAGACCTGCGCGCCGAGGTTCAGCGGCGGCCGGCTCGACAGGCTCAACAGCGCCTCACGCCCGGAGGCATCGAATTGCTCCAGGCTGCCGGCGGGCAAGCTCCAGGGTTCATTCTTAAGCACTGCGCGGTAATGCTTGAGCAGCGCCGGATAAGCCGGACGCACGCCCAAGGTCCACTCGCGGCTGAACGGCGGCAGGTTTTCACCCGGCAGATCCAGCCCGTTGACTGTCACCTTCACCTTGCCCTGGCCCAACCCGCCCCAGGCTTTCACCGGGATACGCAGGGTGGTGCGCTGGCCTTGTTTGAGCTCAACGGTTTGCGCGGCAGTGTTGACCAATTCCAACTGCCCCTCGGCGCTCAGTTGCACATCGAGTTTCTGCGCCTTGCCCGACAGATTGGACAGGTCCAGGGCCAGTGTCGTCTGGTCACCGCCGGCGAGGAAGCGCGGCGCCGACAGCTCGGCGATCAGCGGCGCGGCAATCACCGTCTTGGCTTCAGCCATGCCATAGCGGTCATCGCTCCAGGCCTGGGCCATCAGGCGCAGTTCGCCATTGAAGTCGGGGATGTTGACGCTGACTTCGCCCTCGCCCTTGTCGTTCAAGGTCACAGGCGCGCTTTGCAGGGCGACGATGGTCACGCTGGTGTCCGGGCGCTTGCCACCCTTGGCCAATGCCGCGTCGCCACCGAAGGCCAGGCTGGCCAGACGGCCCTGCCCGGCTTCGATCAACTGGCCATAGATGTCGAACTGGTCCACGCCATACGCCTTGCGGCCGAACAGGCTGGCGTACGGGTCGGGCGTCGGGTACTCGGTGATGTTGAGGATGCCCACGTCCACCGCCGCCACCAGCACATGCACCTGTTTGGGCACGCTGCCGTCGGCGTTTTTGGCGGTGACTTTCACCGTCAGTGGTTGTTTGGGGCGCATTTTTTCCGGGGCGGTGAGGGTCACGCCGAGCTTGCGCTGGGTGCGATCCAACGGCAGGTGCAGCAGGCCCACGGCGCGTTTGGGGGTGATATTGGCCTTGCGTTCGCCAGGGCGAATCACCAGGGCACTCACATACAGGTCATGGCGCGACCATGTAGGGTCGAGTTTCACGGCGAAGCTTTTGCCCTCGGCCGGCACCTCGATTTCCTGCCACCACAGCGGCCCTTCGGCGGACTCCACCAGCAGGTAGCCTTTACCGGCAGCGGGCGGCGTCACGGTGATATTGGCGGTGTCACCGTCGCCATACGCCGGTTTATCCAGCGCCAGCTTGACCTGATCGGGCCGCACGGCGCCGCCTTCGGTGTTGTCCTGGGCCTGATAACCGGCCCAGAAACGCAGGCTGCTGACCAGACCGGTCTGCGGGTCTTCAACCTCGACACGGTACGGGCCCCACTCCACCTGGAAACTGACCTTGGCGGTGTCGCCGGCCTTGATGTTCAGCGTCTGCTCATCAAGGTTGAGGAATTTCTCGTTGTAGTGGTAACTCCAGCCGTCGTTATCGGAGTAGTTCCAGTAATAGTCGCGGCGCTCGCGCACCAGGCGCACCTTGAGGTTTTGCGCGGCGAGTTTCTGCCCGTCCTGGTTGGCCAGCAGCACTTCGAATTCCGCCGGGCCATCGCCGTTGGTTTCGGTGCCGTCAAACAGCCCGCGCAGGCCCGGCAATTGCTCGGCCGGCCAGATGGGTTGCACCAGGCGACGGGTGATCGGCCGTCCGCCCGACTCTTGCAGGCTGGCCTGCACGATCAGTTGCAGCGGTGATTTGGCCTCGGCCCATTTGCTTTCCAGGGTCAGTTTTTCCTGGCCCTTGGCATCAAGGACACTTTCGTCCAGTTCAAAATCCTGGCTCAGTTCTTCTTCGGTGACGGAACCGAACTGATAGCCCGGCAGCGCCTTGACCGCTTCGCGCAGCGGCCGCACATAGACTTGCCCACTGACCCGATTGCCGGAAGCTGGCGCGCCGTACAGGTAACGGCCGTTGACCTGGATGACGGGGTTATCCGCCGGGCTCAACGCTGTGTCGCTGCCCTTGAGTTCCAGCGCCAGGCGCTCGGGCAGGAAGTCTTCGACGAGGAACTCATACAACTGCGGTTTGCCGTCGCCCAGGTCGAACACCAACTGCCAACGCCCGGTCGGCGCCTCTGCGGCCAGTTGCAGTTGGTATTGATAGAGGCCGGATGCGTCGGCATCCCAGACAAATTTGCGGCTGACTTGTTCATCCGGGCGGCGCACCTCGACACTCACCGGCTGCGGCTTCACGGCGTTGCCGTCCTTGTCGCGCAGCAGGGCGTTGAGCAGCACGGTTTCGCCGGGGCGATACAGGTCGCGCGGGCCGAATACAAAGAACTGCAACGGGTGCGAGGGTTGGCCGCCGATGTCGAACTCCGCCAGGTCCAGCGCAGCGCTGTCGAGGCGCAGCAGGCTGGTCTGTTCGCCTTGCTTGGCAAGCAAAACCTGGGCCTTTTTCGGCAACGGCAACTCGGCGTGGCCACCCTTCTCGGTCTTGCCCTGGCCCAGCACGCGACCATCGGCATCCAGCACTTCCAGGTCGACGCCATCCAGCGCTTTGCCGCCTTCCAGTGCCTGGGTAAACACATCCAGGCGATTGGCGTAGCGATGCACCGACAGGCCGATATCACTCAGGGTAAACAGCGTGGCCGGTTGCGAATAGTTGTAGGTGCCCGAAGCGCGCATCACTGCCAGGTATACGCCCGGCTGCTGCAATTGCTTGAGGCCGGCAATGGGCAGCAGCAGGGTTTCACGGGTATTGCGCGCCGGATTGAGATCAAAACGGCCGCCGTAGACCAGATCGGCCAGCGGCAGCAGTTCACGGGATTCATAGCTTTGCAGGCTGGTATTGCGCCCCCACTGCGCCAGGAACGACGGCAGGGATTCGGGCTTGATGCGGAAGAATTCGACGTCGATCTTGTCAACGTTCAGCGCGATCACCGGCAGGCCCTCGGCGAGGCGCGTCGGCAGCAAGGTGCCACGGCTGGCGAAGCCGACGGTGGCTTGCAGGTCACGGGTTTCCAGGCGGGCGATGTACTCGGCGGCGAGCGTGTTGTCGTTGACCGCCTTCACCCCGGCGTCGACTGTCAGCACCAGTTTGCGCTGGGGCTCAAGGTGGCGCAGGCGCAGCTCCATCAGGTTATCGGACAGTTCCCAGGCGCCGTCGACCTTGCCCGATTTGCTGTCCACCAGGTGGAGCCTATCGGCGAACTTCTGGTCGGGGTCCAGGGGAATGGAAAAACTCACCGACAAGGTGCTGGCCCCGTCCAACTGCACCTCGGACACGTCCACCACGCTCAACTCACGCCCGGCATAACGCTGCTTCAGCGCTGGCACATCCACCGCCGCCTTGGCCGGTTTCGGCGCAGCCGCCACTGGGGGCGCGGACGGCGCAGCAGATTTATCGGAAGAATCGCAGGCGCTCAGCAGGGCCAGCGCGCAGGCCAGGAACAATCCTTTGTTAAGCATGGGGCACTCGTAGTGAGAGGGAACCGAGGGGTGAACTATATATCAGCGCCGGCAAAGCCGATGTGGCGCTGGTCACATTGACCGACGGAGGGTGGGTTGGTTCTGGATCTGCTTCAAGCCAAGCCAATTCCCACAGCCTATAAAGAATAAAATGTGGGAGGGGGCTTGCCCCCGATGACGGTGGGTCAGTTGATGCATGAGTTGACAGACACACAGCTATCGGGGGCAAGCGCCCTCCCACATTGGTCCTGCGGTGCGACGGAGGGCCAGTTACACTGCTGCTCCCCAGAGGAGCCTCCATGCCCACCTTACTCACCGACTGGCGCCACCGGCCCACACATCGCCGCGTCTGGGCCCTGGCCGCGCCGATGATTCTGTCCAATATCTCCGTGCCGCTGGTGGCCTTGGTCGACAGCATGGTCATCGGCCATCTGCCCCATGCTCATCAGTTGGGTGCCGTGGCCGTCGGGGCCAGCCTGTATACCTTTCTTGCCTGGGCCATGGGTTTCCTGCGCATGGGGTCCACCGGTTTCGCCGCCCAGGCCGCTGGCCGCAACGATGGTGCGGCGCTGCGACAAATCCTGCTGCAAGGTCTGTTGCTGGCGCTGGGGCTGGCGATGTTGCTGGGCACGGTAGGCATTCCCTTGAGCCACCTGGCGCTGGAGTGGATGCAGCCGTCACCCGAGCTCAATCAACTGACTCGTGACTTTTTCCACGCCCGCCTGTTCGGCCTGCCTGCCGCCCTGGCCACTTATGCGCTGGTTGGCTGGTTCCTCGGCACGCAAAACGCCCGCGCGCCGCTGGCAATTCTGTTGACCACCAACCTGGTGAATATCGCGCTCAACCTGTGGTTCGTGCTCGGTTTGGAGTGGGGCGTGGTCGGCTCCGCCCGCGCCTCCGTGATCGCCGAATGGACCGGCGCCCTGCTAGGTCTGGCGCTGACGCAAAAAGCCCTGCGCGCCTACCCCGGCCATATCGCCTGGGCCGCGCTGAAAGTGTGGCAAAGCTGGCGCCCATTGCTGGCGGTGAACCGCGACATTTTTATCCGCAGCCTGGCGCTGCAATCGGTGTTTTTCATGATCACGGTACAAGGCGCGCGCCTGGGCGATGCCACCGTGGCGGCCAACGCGCTATTGCTCAACGGGCTACTGTTGACCGCCCACGCCCTGGACGGTTTAGCCCACGCGGTGGAAGCCCTGTGCGGCCACGCCATCGGCGCCCGTGATCGCCAGTCCCTGCGCCGTTCATTGGTGGTCGCAGGTGGTTGGTCACTGATTGCCAGCGTCGGCTTTGCGCTGCTGTTCAGCCTGGCCGGACACCTGTTTATCGCCATGCAAACCGACATCCCCAGCGTGCGCGACACCGCTGATATCTACTTGCCTTACCTGGCCCTGCTGCCGTTGATTGCGGTTTGGAGCTATCTGTTGGATGGCCTGTTTATCGGCGCCACCCGCGCGCGGGAAATGCGCAATGGCATGCTGCTGACGGTGTTGCTGGCACTGCCCTTCGCATGGGCGCTGCAGGGCTTGGGCAATCACGGCCTTTGGATCACTTTCCTGCTGTTCATGGCACTGCGCAGCCTGACCCTGGGGGTCATCGCTTGGCGGCTCAAGCAGCGTGGCCACTGGTTCGGTACCGGTGCTGACTGACCACTGCCAGAACATCACAACAATACCCATTAACGGCACGGGTAAAATTAACCAGGTCATCCAGATATAACCCTGGCAACTGTTCGTACGCTCAATGCACTGAATTCCATTGACCAAGCCAAAAGCAGCTAGGTTTATTGGCCGGAGGTGGACTCGATAAACCCAGTCACCCTATCCAGCACCGGCGCCAACCAGCGCAAAGGCTTGGCGATAGACGCCACCAATGTCGCATGGCCGGTTCGGGTGAAATACAACACCTCGACCGGCGCACCCGCTTCCCGCAGTTTTTTCGCTAACCCTCCCGTGTTGCGGGTGGGGTTGACGAGCGTGTCATCGGTCGAGGCAATCAACAGGCTTGGCGGCGCGTCACGACTGACGTGGTTGATCGGCTGCGATTCCGGCGGCGAGTCCGGAAAGAAGAACACCGGCTTCACGTCTGGGTTTTCAATCGGCAAGAAGTCATAAGGCCCGGCCAGGCCGATCCAGCCTTTGAAGATCGATGGTGCCAAGCCCACTGCATTGAGCCAACGCCCATCCAGCGCCAGCATCGAGGCGTTATAAGCGCCGGAGCTATGGCCCATCACGTAAAGCTGCTTGGGATCGGCGCCGTATTCAGCGCCATGGTGATAAGTCCAGGCCACCGCTTTTGCGCCATCCTGGAGAAAGGCGGGGTAACGCACTTGCGGGTAGAGCCGGTAGTCTGCGATCACCACCACCACGCCACGTGAAGCCAGGGCTTCGCCGACGAAAGCGTAGTCGTCCTTGCTGCCGTTGTTCCAGCTGCCGCCGTAGAAAAACACCACCACGGGGGCGTTTGAAATGGCAGGAAGCGGGCGGTAGATATCAAGCTTCTGGCGGGGATCGTCGCCGTAGGCGATGGCGGAAGTTTTGGTGAAGGTGTCGCAGGGTGTCAGTGCATTGAGCACCTTGATCGGCGAGCAGGCCGCCATGAAAGCAGCCATTGCCAGGGTGAACACTTGCAGCCATTTGCTCGACATCGTTCAGCCCCCACACAACCTAAGGAATGGCAGCGTTCCCACTGTGGGAGGGGCCATCGCACCGCCCCTCCCACAGTTGGACTTGTGTCAGCTCAGCTTACGAGGACAGGTACGAAGACCGCGTCAGCCCCAGGCGCAAGGCGTCGAGGAACTGCGTCCGTTCCGACGCGCTGATCTTCGCGCTCGCGCACTTGTCACGGTAATGCGTCATCAACTCCTCCGGCGACAAGTGCACGTAGCGCAGCATGTCTTCGATGGTGTCGTGGGTCTCGATGCCGGCGCTGTACACCGAGCCGTCTTCGCGCTGGTAGATGTTCACCGAGTCGGTGTCACCGAACAGGTTGTGCATGTCGCCGAGGATTTCCTGGTAAGCGCCGACCAGGAAGATCCCCAACAGGTAGTCTTCACCTTCGTTCAAACCGTGCACCGGCAGGCTGGTCTCGATGCTCTGCTCGTCGACGTACTGCTTGATCTTGCCGTCGGAGTCGCAGGTCAGGTCTTGCAGCACGGCGCGGCGCAGCGGCTCTTCGTCGAGGCGGTGCAACGGCAGGATCGGCAATACTTGGCCGATGGCCCAGGTGTCCGGCAGGCTCTGGAACACCGAAAAGTTGCAGATGTACTTGTCGGCCAGCTTGTCGTTGAGTTCGTCCAGCACCTGGCGGTGCGAGCGCTGGCGGGCTTTCAACGAGTTGTGCAGGCGGCGGCACACGGCGAAGTAGCACTGCTCGGCCAGGGCTTTTTCGGCCAGGGTCAGCTTGCCATCGGCGTACTGGGTGGCCACGTCGCTCATGTAGTGAGTGGCGCGCCAGTAGGTTTCGGTGACCATCTCGATGTCGGTCGGGCCCAGCAGGTCCACCAGCCACTGCACGGTTTCCGGCAGGCTTTCCTTGTTTTCGATGGTCGGGATTTCGTCGTTGTGTTTCTCGACGTCAGTGACTTGCACCACCAGCATGGCGTGGTGGGCGGTCAGGGAACGGCCGCTTTCGGAGAAGATATTCGGGTGCGGCAAGCTCTGCGCGTCGCAGAATTCCTTGAGCATGCCCACGACCACACCGGCGTAGTCGTCCATGTCGTAGTTGATGGAGCTGGCGTTACGCGAGTGCGTACCGTCGTAGTCCACGCCCAGGCCACCGCCGACGTCGATGTGATCCACCGGCAGGCCGAGGTTGCGCAGTTCGCCGTAGTAACGAATGGCTTCCTTGAACCCGTGCTGGTAATCGGCCAGGTTGGCGATCTGCGAACCCATGTGGAAGTGCAGCAAGCGGATGCCCTGGTCCAGGCCTGCGGCGCGGAAGCGCTCGACCACGGACAACAGTTGCGCCGCCGACAAACCGAACTTGGACTTCTCGCCACCGGTGTCCGCCCACTTGCTCGACGCGAGGGACGACAACCGCACACGCAGGCCGACCTGTGGCTTGACCTTGAGGCTGGCAGCTTCTTCGATCACCAGGCCGACTTCGGATTCTTTCTCGATCACGATAAACACGTTGTGGCCGAGCTTCTGGCCCATCAGCGCAAGGCGGATGAACTCACGGTCCTTGTAACCGTTGCAGACGATGGTGCCGCCCTTCGGCGCCAGGGCCAGCACGGCCAGCAGCTCAGGCTTGGAGCCCGCTTCGAGGCCAATGGAGACGTTCTGGGTGGCGATGATGTTCTCGATCACCGCTTCCTGCTGGTTCACCTTGATCGGGTACAGCGCGGTGTACTTGCTCTGGTATTCCAGGCGTTCGATGTTGGCGTCGAAGGCACCGGTCAGTTGGCGTACACGGTCTTGCAGAATGTCAGGGAAGCGCACCAGCAACGGCAGCGACAGGCCGCTTTTGCGCAACTGGTCGACTTGCTCGTAAAGGTCGACAGGCGTGCTGTTCGGGCCGTTCGGACGGACTTCAACGCGACCGGCGTCATTGATCGCGAAATACCCGGCCCCCCAATGGCGGATCCCGTAAACACTGCGGCTGTCCGCAACTGTCCATTGGCTGCCATCGTCTTTGCGTGTGCGTCGTACGGACATCGAAGTCCCCTATAAATGAAGGCGAAGGCGCCACCTCTCAGGGAGGCTGGCGCAGTCTAAAGAATGAAAATGACGATTTGCCTGTAAGAAAGGTAGACCTCACTCGCAGGACAGAGTTTAGACACAGGTTGGGAAGAGGCTGTCAGCCGCCGGACTTCTTGGCCTTGTAACCGAGCTTGATCAGCTCGGCCAACAGCAGTTCGACGTGATCGCCCTGGATCTCGATGACGCCGTCTTTCAACGCGCCACCGGTGCCACAACGCTTTTTCAGCGCGGTGGCCAGTTCCTTGAGCGCATCTTCAGCCAGGGGCACGCCGGTGATAGTCGTCACCGTCTTGCCGCCACGGCCCTTGCTCTCGCGTCGCACACGGGCAATACCGTCGCCTTCAGGGATCAGGGTCTGTTTGCAGGTACACGAATCCACGGGCTGACGACAGTCCGGGCAGTGTCGACCTGCATCGGTGGAAAATACCAGGCCACCAAGGGCGGCGAAGGATGCGGCTTTTTTGGCCACCGGCAATCCTCTTGGGAGGATGAAGACTGATCGGCGCGCTCATGCACGACCGACCGCGAAGCCCCACTCAGGCAGGGGCAGCGCTACCGAACCGCCAAGGCGGCTCGGGTGAAAAGTCGCGCAGTGTAACGGCAAAAAGCCAACTTGCTAAGGGCCAAATAGCGCCAATTTATGCAACTTTAGCGACGCGAGGCCAGATAGCGGCGCAGGCCCTCTTGGGCGTCCGGGCAATAGGACTTTTGTTCGGCCTCCTGCAGGACAACCTCGATGGGCAAAAAGCGCGCTTCCATGACTTCTTCAGGCTGTAAACGCAGGGGCCCATCCCAGACAGCGGAATAGGATCTGCACCACAAACGGCTGTCACCGTCCTCGAAGTAGAAATGGTCATGCTCGACCAATTCCACCCCGCCCACGCCAAGTTCTTCCTCCAGCTCACGCGCTGCGGAGTCTGCATAACTCTCCCCGGCCGCCACCATGCCGCCCGCCGCCGTGTCCCAGAACCCAGGGTACATGGCTTTGCTCAGGGTACGCCGGTGCACACACAGCTCACCGGCGGAGTTGAACAGGAAGATAAACGTGCAGCGGCCGATCAAGCCCCGCTGGCGAAGGTCGGACCTGACGACGGTGCCGAGCAGATTGTCCTGCTCGTCGACCCAGCAGATCAGTTCAGCATCGGAAGCCGCACGGTGCGCGGCCTCCTGTTGAGTGGCGTCCATCATCAACCCTGGTTAAGCAACTGACGCAAATCGATCACCGCTGCGTTGGCCCGCGAGATGTAGTTGGCCATCACCAGCGAGTGGTTCGCCAGTACGCCAAAGCCGCTGCCGTTGAGGATCATCGGGCTCCACACGGGCTCTTGCGAGGCTTCCAACTCACGGATGATCTGACGCACGCTGACCGTGGCGTTCTTCTTGGCCAGTACGTCGGCGAAGTCGACTTCGATGGCGCGCAGCAGATGGGACAGTGCCCACGCCTGGCCACGGGCTTCGTAGAACACGTTGTCGATCTGCATCCATGGGGTTTCCACCACCTCTTCGTCGACCTGCGGCACCTCACCTGGCGCCAGGGCTTCGGTTTTGAGTGCGGTGTTCAATTTGACCCGGCCAACACTGGCCGACAGGCGTTGCGACAACGAACCCAGGCGGGTAGCCACATCACCCAGCCAGTTGTTCAGGTTGTCGGCACGCGCATAAAACAGCGCGCCGCGCTGGTTAGGGTCGGACAGGCGCGCTTCATAGCGGCTCAGGGAGTTGATGCCTTCCTGGTACTCCGACTCGCTCGATGGCAGCACCCAGCTCTTGTTGTCGAAGTTGAAACGCGGCTCGGCCTTGGCCAAGTCAGCGTCTTCGGCCGATTGCGACTGGGACCGGGCGAAGTCTTTACGCAGGGCACGGGTCAGGTCGCGCACCTGCACCAGCACGCCGTACTCCCAGCTCGGCATGTTGTCCATCCACAAGCCCGGCGGGAAACGATCGTTGGAGATATAGCCGCCGGGTTTGTTCAGCAAGGTGCCGACCACGGTCTTGAGGGTTTCGACGGTGGTGTAGCCCACCACCATCTGCTTGCCTTCTTTCTCGGCAGCAATTTGCGCGTTCTGCTGGACCGGGAACAGCGCCGGCTCTTCGCTCCAGTACCAACCCAGGGCACCGGTGACCAACAGGTACAGACCCAGCACGCTAAGCAGCGCCCGGCTCATCAGCAGGGTACGAAAATAGCTGCGGTTGGCCGACTTGGGCTCAGGGGCGGGGCCTTTGGCACTGCCTGCACGGTTTTTCCAGTCCAGCATGGCGATATCCTTTCAATCACTTGAGTTCATGCACTTCAATTGACGGCGTGCGTTCAAACACTCCGACCACAACCCTACCCCATCGTGCCCGCCGGTGCGGGGGTTTTCACCAAACTGGCGCAGGAGTGGCGCTGGACTATAAAGGATGGACGCTTTTTACGCTGCGCGACCGTCAGGTCATTAACTGAATCGCACCGACATGCAGTTAATTGACATATGACACTCATCCCACTGAAAAGAGGTGCTAGCATAGAGCCATCAGTTCGACCTCAGCATGCACCCTTACTAGTAGTCAGGATATGACCGAGCCAGAAGACCCCAGCCGTGAGCGTCTCAAGCAGCACTTTGCCCAGCGGGTAATTCATCAGGCACGTCAAATTCTTGAGATCTGGCAGCGCCTGCAACGCAGCGAATGGTCTGGCGCCGACCTCTCCGAGCTCAGCGAGGCCAACCTGCGCCTGCTGCGCTTTGCCGAGCGTTTTGAACAACCCGAACACGGCCAGTTGGCGCGCAACATCGGTGAATCACTCCAAGCGGTGGATGAAAACCGTGGCCGTCTCAGCAGCCAGTTGATCACCGAACTCAACCGTTTGATGCAGCGCCTGTCGCGCACCGGCCTGCGTCAGGGCGACCAGCTGGAACAGACCTTCCTGCCACCGATGCGCAAGCCGATCTACGTGATGCTCGCCGATCACGACCGCGCCGAGCGCCTGGCCAAGCAGCTGGAATTCTTTGGCCTGAGCGCCCAGTCACTGGACAGCGTGGCGGCGTTTCGCGCCTCAATGAGCGAGCGCCTGCCGTCTGCAATCGTGATGGACGTGGATTTCTGCGGCGCAGGCCTGGGCCTCAAGCTCGCCGCCGAAGCCCAGGAAGGCCTGGAGCAAAAGCTGCCGCTGTTGTTTTTCAGCCTGCACGAAACCGACACACCGACCCGACTGGCTGCCGTGCGCGCCGGTGGCCAGGAGTTTCTGACCGGCACACTGGAAGCCTCCAGCCTGCTGGAAAAAATCGAAGTGCTGACCTGCGTCGCCCAGTACGAGCCTTATAAAGTGCTGATCATCGACGACTCGCGGGCCCAGGCGCTGCACACCGAACGGCTGCTCAACAGCGCCGGGATCGTCACCCGCACCTTGATTGAGCCGATCCAGGCCATGGCCGAGCTGGCGGACTTCCAGCCCGACCTGATCATCCTCGACATGTACATGCCCGCCTGCACCGGCACCGAACTGGCCAAGGTGATCCGCCATAACGACCGTTATGTCAGCGTGCCGATCATTTACCTGTCGGCCGAGGACGACCTGGACAAGCAATTGGATGCGATGAGCGAAGGCGGCGACGACTTCCTCACCAAGCCGATCAAGCCGCGGCACCTGATCACCACCGTGCGCAACCGCGCCGCCCGCGCCCGCCACCTCAAGGCACGGATGGTGCGCGACAGCCTGACCGGGTTGTACAACCACACCCATATCCTGCAATTGCTCGAAGACTGCAGCTTCCGCGCACGCCGCGAGAACAAGCCGTTGAGCTTTGCCATGCTTGATATCGACCACTTCAAGCGGGTCAATGACAGCCATGGCCACCCCATGGGCGACCGCGTGATCAAGAGCTTGGCGCTGTTCCTCAAGCAGCGCTTGCGCAAGACCGACTTTATCGGACGCTACGGCGGTGAAGAATTCGCCATCGTGATGCCCGACACCGACCTGGAGTCGGCCTGCAAGGTGCTGGATGAAATCCGCGGACGCTTTGCCGAAATCCATTACCCGGCACAGCCTCAGGATTTGTGGTGCACGTTCAGCGCCGGGCTGGTGGAGCTGTGCGACGGCTCCGACAGCCTGATGATGGCGGCCCAGGCCGACGAGGCGCTGTATCGCGCCAAGCATGCTGGGCGCAATCGCGTGCAAGCTGCCCGGACGTCAAAGCAAAGTGCCACCTTTTCACCAGAATCCACTGATTCCGTCATAACGCTGTAATGAAAACGCAATAACTTCAGGCACTTACCTTTTGCTGTCGGTTGAAACCACGCATGCGCCTGAAGCTGCTGACCAATCTCAACACCCTTCTTCTGGTGGCCGTGTGCCTGGCACTTGGGGCGACGCTGTGGTGGTCGCAACGGGCGTTGGAACGGCCCTATCTGCTGATGGAGCGCTACCTGGGGCTGTCCCAGACCTTCCAGAACCAGGCGGCGCGCAATATCGACGATTACCTGGCCAGCGGCGATGCCCTGCGTCTGAGCAGCGCCAGTCAAAGCCTGGAAAACCTGCTGCAACAGCTGGATGAGCTGCCCGCTGACCTGGCGCAGAACCTGCGCCCCAGCCTCGCTGCCCTGGACACTTTCAGCAAGACCGACCTGCTGGCCGCCGGCAAACTGGCCGGCGACCCACAGGCCTTGCTGCTACAAGCCGAGCGCGAATTGGGCGCCAACCTGGACCAGTTGAGCCAGTACGCCATGGGCGTCAATTCCCCTGACGGTGCGCGCTACCTTCAACCGCTACTGACCGCGTCCCAACACCTGGGCAAGTTGTCCCTGGCCCGCGACAAGCTGGTGAGCAGCGGGCGTGCGGAACTGGCCAATGATGTGGAGCGCGAAGTCGCCAATATCCGCGCCCAGGCCGACGCGCTGGGACAACTGCCGTTGCTCGGCGTCAAAGCCAGCACCGAATCCAGTACCGATGACTTTTCCGCCCTGATGGGCCTGGAAAACAGCGAAAAAACCGAAGCCCAGGACACCGGTGTCGACCTCAAGCGCGAACTCAACAGCCTGCTGACCCGTTACCCCGCCGAACTCAAGCGCACCCGTGAACAGATCCAGCAACGCAGCGACCTCGCCGCCAGCACCCACCTGAAGATCAACGCCGTGCAACAGGCCATCGCCGGTCTTGAGCCTGTGGTGCGTGCGCAACATGGCCTTATCCAAAGCGAAGTCCGCCTGATGCAAGGGGTGATGATCGGCCTGATCCTGCTGATTGCGCTGCTGATCGACACCCTGCAACGCCGCCTGGCAAGGGTGCTGACCAATCTGGCCCCGGCCTTGTCGGTCTGGGCCGAAGGCAACTTCAGCCAACCGATCGCACTGGGCAAGACCAACCGCGAACTACACGACATCGAAGCCTCCCTCAACCGCTTGCGCGCCTACCTGGTGGACTTGGTGGGCACCATTCGCGGCAATGCCGAAGAAGTGGCCGGCAGCAGCCGCGCCCTCGCCGAACTGAGCAGCGGCCTGCACGACGGCGCCGAACGCCAGGCCGGGGACACCGCGCAAATCCGCGATTCCCTGGGCGAACTCGAAGCCACCATCCAGCAAGTGGCCGGCGATGCCAGCCAGGCCGCCAGCGCCAGCCGCAGCGCGGGCCAGGCGGTGGAACAAGGCCAGCGGGTGATCGGCCTGAGCCTGACCGGTTTGCATGCATTGGTCGGCGAAGTGCAGCAAAACGCACAGATGATCGAGAAACTTGCTGAAGAGTCCGCCACCATCGGCGGCGTGCTCACGGTGATTCGCTCGATTGCCGACCAGACCAACCTGCTGGCCCTCAACGCCGCCATCGAAGCCGCCCGCGCCGGCGAGGCCGGACGTGGATTTGCGGTGGTCGCCGACGAAGTACGCACCCTGGCCCAACGCACCGCCGGCGCCACCGCAGAGATCCAGGGCTTGATCAGCGGCCTGCAAAACGCAGCCCACCAGTCAGTGGAAGGCATGCGCGCCCAGGTCGAACATGCCGAAGCCACCGCCCAGCAGGCCCAGGCGGCGGATGGAGCACTGGATGAAATCGTCGGGGCGATCCAGACCATTTCCGACACGGCTGTGCGGATTGCCGACGTGACCGCGCAACAGAGTGGCGCGGTGAGTGAGATTCGCGATAACAGCGAGCGGATTCATCAATTGGGTGAGGATAATTTGCTACGCATCGGGCAAGGGCGTAGCCAGGGAGAGCATCTGCTGGTGCTGGGTGGGCAGCTCAACACCGCAGTCCAAGCCTTTCGAGTATGACCCAATCCCGCGCCCTATGAAGATCAAATGTGGGAGGGGGCTTGCCCCCGATTGCAGAGTGTCAGCCACTGCATGTGTTGGCTGATGCACCGCTATCGGGGGGCAGGCCCCCTCCCACACTTGATCTCGATGACCAGATCTAAGGCCCCAGTCACAAATTTTGCGCAATCCTCGCTAATCGTGCTGCCTACTGCATAGAACTGGACAGTCACAAAGGCTTTGCGGCATAGTCGCCGGGTTCTGCCGCACTCCCATCAATAACAAGGAACAGCCGATGGCGACCTTACTGGTTCTTCACGGACCCAACCTGAACCTGCTTGGCACCCGCGAACCGGGCGTCTACGGGGCTGTGACCCTGGATCAGATCAACCTCGATCTGGAGCAGCGGGCTCGTGTTGCCGGCCACCATCTGCTCTACCTGCAAAGCAATGCCGAGTACGAATTGATTGATCGCATCCATGCCGCGCGCGGCGAAGGCGTGGACTTTATCCTGATCAATCCCGCCGCTTTTACGCATACAAGTGTTGCATTACGTGACGCGCTGCTGGCGGTGAGCATCCCATTCATCGAAGTGCATTTATCGAACGTGCATAAACGCGAAGCTTTCCGCCATCACTCTTACTTCTCCGACGTAGCGGTAGGTGTGATCTGCGGCCTTGGCGCCAGCGGTTACCGACTGGCCCTGGAGGCCGCCCTGGAACAACTTGAACAACCGGCCAAGCGCCCCTGACCGACCCTTGGGAGTTGATGATTCATGGATATCCGTAAAGTTAAGAAATTGATCGAACTGCTGGAAGAGTCCGGCATCGACGAGCTGGAAATCAAGGAAGGCGAAGAGTCCGTACGGATCAGCCGCCACAGCAAGACCCCGGCTCAACAGTTCTACGCGCCACAGATGCAAGCACCGGCTCCGGCTGCTGCACCTGCCGCCGCGCCAGCCGCTGCCGCTGCTGCACCTGCTGCCCCGGCCGCGCCTGTTCTGAACGGCTTCGTGGTCAAGTCGCCAATGGTCGGTACTTTCTACCGCACCCCGGCTCCGACCTCGCCAGCCTTCGTTGAAGTCGGCAAGACCGTGAAAGTGGGCGACACCATTTGCATCGTTGAAGCGATGAAAATGATGAACCACATCACCGCTGAAAAAGCCGGCGTCATCGAATCCATCCTGGTAGAAAACGGTCAGCCGGTTGAGTACGACCAGCCGCTGTTCACCATCGTTTGAACCGCGGAGCGCCTTCGATGTTGAAACCTGCGAAGAAACTGCAAAAAGTCCTGATCGCCAACCGCGGCGAGATCGCGCTGCGGATCCTGCGCGCCTGTAAGGAAGAGGGCATCAAGACCGTCGCTGTTTACTCGACGGCCGATACCGAATTGATGCACGTGAAACTGGCGGACGAAAGCATCTGCATCGGCCCGCCACTGGCCACGAACTCGTACCTGAAAGTCTCGAACATCATCGCCGCTGCTGAAGTGACCGGCGCTGATGGCATCCACCCGGGCTACGGCTTCCTCGCGGAAAACGCCGATTTCGCCGAACAGGTGGAAAAATCCGGGTTTGCCTTCATCGGCCCGAAAGCCGAAACCATTCGCTTGATGGGCGACAAGGTCTCGGCCAAGGACGCCATGATCGCGGCCGGCGTGCCAACCGTTCCTGGCTCCGACGGCCCACTGCCGGAAGACGAGGAAACCGCGCTGCGCATTGGTCGCGAAGTCGGGTACCCGGTGATCATCAAGGCCGCCGGTGGCGGTGGTGGTCGCGGCATGCGTGTGGTGCACAAGGAAGAAGACCTGATCGAAGCCGCCAAGCAGACCCGCTCCGAAGCGGGCGCCTGGTTCGGCAACCCGATGGTCTACCTGGAGAAGTACCTGACCAACCCACGTCACGTGGAAGTCCAGGTACTGTCCGACGGCCAGGGCCACGCCATCCACCTGGGCGACCGCGATTGCTCGCTGCAACGTCGTCACCAGAAGGTACTGGAAGAAGCACCGGCACCGGGCCTCGATGAGCAAGCCCGCGAAGAAGTGCTGGCTCGCTGCGTCAAGGCATGCATTGATATCAACTATCGTGGCGCCGGCACCTTCGAGTTCCTCTACGAAAACGGCCGCTTCTACTTCATCGAGATGAACACTCGCGTGCAGGTAGAGCACCCGGTTTCGGAGATGGTCACCGGTATCGACATCGTCAAGGAGATGCTGAGCATCGCCGCTGGCAACGTGCTGTCGTTCACCCAGGCCGACGTGAAGATCCACGGCCACTCCCTGGAGTGCCGGATCAACGCCGAAGACCCGAAAACCTTTATGCCGAGTCCTGGCCTGGTCAAGCATTTCCACGCGCCCGGCGGCAACGGCGTACGTGTAGATTCGCACCTGTACAGCGGCTACAAGGTTCCGTCCAACTACGATTCCCTGATCGGCAAGCTGATCACCTGGGGCGCGACCCGCGACGAGGCCATGGCCCGTATGCGTAACGCCCTGGACGAAATCGTGGTCGACGGCATCAAGACCAACATCCCACTGCACCGGGACCTGGTTCGTGATGAAGGCTTCTGCGAAGGTGGTGTGAACATTCACTACCTGGAACACAAACTGGCCGACCAGTAAGTGCTCCACCCAACAAAGCCGCCTTCGGGCGGCTTTGTTGTTTCCGGGCCCCAACTTTCAGGCCATACGCAGTACAAATGTGGGAGGGGGCTTGCCCCCGATTGCAGTGTGTCAGTCTCAGTATCTGTCACTGATCCACCGCTATCGGGGGCAAGCCCCCTCCCACATTTGATTTGTGTTCAGTCAGTACAGTCGTCTTATGCACTGCTCTCGCGTAAACTTGCGCCCTTTCGCGACCCTGCCGTCGCACACTCATTTTTTCAAAGGTGCCCGCCATGCCTTGGCTGCAAGTCCGTCTCGCCATCAGCCCAGAACAAGCCGAAACCTACGAAGACGCGTTCCTCGAAGTGGGCGCCGTCTCGGTGACCTTCATGGACGCCGAAGACCAGCCGATTTTCGAGCCGGAACTCAACACCACTCCGCTGTGGTCCCACACCCACCTGCTGGCCCTGTTCGAAGACGGCACCGATGCTGCCGCCGTGCTGGCCCATATGGAGCTGCTCACCGGTGGCCCGCTGCCCGAGCATCACAGCGAAGTGATCGAAGACCAGGACTGGGAACGCAGCTGGATGGATAACTTCCAGCCGATGCGTTTCGGCCAGCGCCTGTGGATCGTACCGAGCTGGCATGCCGCACCAGAGCCTGATGCGGTGAACCTGCTGCTGGACCCAGGCCTGGCGTTCGGCACCGGCACCCACCCCACCACCGCACTGTGCCTCGAATGGCTCGACGGCCAGGACCTGACCGACAGCAACGTGCTGGATTTCGGCTGCGGCTCGGGGATCCTGGCGATTGCCGCGCTGTTGCTGGGCGCCAAGCAAGCCGTGGGCACCGACATCGACGTGCAGGCCCTGGAAGCCTCGCGCGATAACGCCGGGCGCAACCATATTCCTGAAGATAAATTCCCACTCTACCTGCCTGAAGACCTGCCGCAGGTCCAGGCCGATGTGCTGGTGGCGAATATCCTCGCCGGGCCGCTGGTTTCCCTGGCGCCGCAACTGTCGAGCCTGGTCAAGCCGGGCGGGCGCCTGGCGCTGTCGGGCATCCTCGCCGAGCAAGGCGAAGACGTTGCTGCCGCGTATGCCCAGGATTTCGAGCTGGATCCGATCGCCAACCGCGATGGCTGGGTACGCATCAGCGGGCGTCGGCGCTAGAATGAGCGCTTGCCTGAATCGGATGGCCGCATGACCGACAGTTTCGTCACCCAGTGCCCGCATTGCCAAACACGCTTTCGCGTCAACCACGCTCAATTGAGCGTGGCCCGTGGCGTGGTGCGCTGCGGCTCGTGCCTGCAAGTGTTCAACGCCGCTCGCCAGCTGCTGGAGCAGCGCGCCCAGGCCGTGGCGCCTGAACAACCGGAAATCGCGCTGACCCCTGAGGCGCCCCGCGCCATCAGCCAGAAACAGTGGACCGCCGAAGAGCTGGACCTCGACAATCTGGACCTGGACGAAGAACTGGCCAAGCTGGAGCGCCGCGAGATTCAGCACACGCTGCCCGTGGGCGCAGAACGTCGCCAACCGGGTGCAGAGCGCCGCCAGAAGGAAGACGCCCTCAGCGCCAGCCGCGAAACCGTCAAGGCCGAAGAAGAAAAATGGGCGGCCAGCCTGTTCAGCGATCCGCCTGAAGAGCGTACCAAAGCCCCGGAAGACGAGTCGGAACCGAGCAACGCCCCTGCGACAAAGCAGCGCACCGAGCCGTCCATGTCGCAGCACATCGACGATATCGACGACGAGCCGCCACTGCGTGCAGCCCCCGAGGATGAAGACCTCGACCCACCGTTCACCCCGCTCACCCAGGCGGCGGACGAGCCGGAACCCGAGGAGCGCCCCCAGTTGCGTCGCAAGCGCCCGCGCCCCGACGCCGGCGTTCACGACGAACTGCTCCAGGACCTCGAAGACGACCCGCTGCACCTGTACGCGCAAAAGCGCCCACAGGGCTGGGGCCGCCGCTTAATCTGGATACTGCTGGTGCTGATCGCCGCCGCGGGGTTGGCAGGCCAATACATCGCCTACCAGTTCGACGACCTGGCGCGCCAGGACGCTTACCGCCCGTGGTTCCAGCAACTGTGCCCCACACTGGGCTGCAAGGTGCCATCACGGGTCGATATCGCCCACATCAAGAGCAGCAACCTGGTAGTGCGCAGCCACCCGGAATTCGCCGGGGCGCTGGTGGTGGATGCAATCATCTACAACCGCGCGACGTTCTCCCAGCCCTTCCCCCTGCTGGAGCTGCGTTTTGCCGACCTCAATGGCGGCCTGATTGCCAGTCGTCGCTTCAAACCCGCCGAATACCTCAGCGGCGAGTTGGCCGGCGTGAGCGAAATGCCATCGCAGACCCCGATCCATATCTCCCTGGACATCCTGGATCCGGGCAACAAAGCCGTGAATTACAGCCTGAGCTTCCACTCGCCCGAGTGAACCGACCCACTCACCGAAGCTTGACGGTGGATTATTGACTTGGCGCCGCGCATCCAAACCGGCGGCGATAAAGAAATAACTGTTCAGATTTTATCCAATCCAGCCTTTATCCAGTCATCGAGAGCGGGTATCATGCCAACCCTTTTTCGAACTCTAATGATCCGGCCCCACAACAGGGAAGTCCTATGTCGGCGGTACGCATCGGCCCATACACATTGCAGAACGGCTTGATCCTCGCCCCGATGGCGGGTGTCACCGACCAGCCCTTTCGTCAGCTGTGCAAACGTTTGGGCGCGGGTCTTGTAGTCTCGGAAATGGTCACCAGCGACATGAGCTTGTGGAACACCCGCAAATCGCGGATGCGCATGATCCACGAAGGTGATCCCGAGCCCCGCTCGGTACAGATCGCCGGCGGTGATGCGCAGATGCTGGCGGATGCGGCCCGAGCCAACGTGGAGTTGGGCGCACAGATCATCGACATCAACATGGGCTGCCCGGCCAAGAAGGTCTGCAACAAGGCCGCCGGTTCCGCGCTATTGAAAGATGAGCAGTTGGTTGCCGAGATCCTGCAGGCCGTTGTCGCCGCAGTGGATGTGCCGGTAACCCTGAAGATCCGTACCGGCTGGGACCGGGACAACAAGAACGGCCTGACGGTGGCGAAGATCGCCGAACAGGCAGGTATTACAGCGCTGGCGGTCCATGGCCGCACACGCGCCGATCTGTATACCGGTGAAGCCGAGTACGACACCATCGCCGCGATCAAGCAGGCGGTGTCGATGCCGGTGTTTGCCAATGGCGACATCGACTCAGCCGAGAAAGCCCGGCGCGTACTGCACGCAACCGGTGCCGATGGCTTGTTGATTGGCCGGGCCGCCCAAGGGCGCCCGTGGATTTTTCGTGAGATCGAGTATTTCCTGCGTACCGGTGAAGTCTTGCCGGCGCCGGAATTGGTCGAAGTGGAACGTATTCTGCTTGAGCATCTGGCTGCACTTCACACCTTCTATGGGGATGTGATGGGCGTGCGCATTGCTCGCAAGCATGTGGGTTGGTATCTCGCAACCCTGCCGGGCGCCAGGGAGTTTCGCGCCGGATTCAATCGTTTGGATGAAACGCAAGCACAGGTCACCGCCGTTCGTGAGTTTTTTGCCGAACGAGACAAGAGCCTGAGAGCAGGGGACGGAGAAGGGGTGGCCGCATGACGATGATGACCGAGACTTTAGTGAGTGGAACAACACCCGTGAGCGACAACGTCAATTTGAAACAGCACCTCAACACGCCGAGCGAAGAAGGCCAGACCCTTCGCGGGAGTGTCGAGAAGGCGCTGCATAATTATTTCGCCCACCTTGAGGGCGCTTCCGTCACGGACGTGTACAACCTGGTGCTCTCCGAAGTCGAGGCGCCCTTGCTCGAATGCGTGATGAACTACGTCAAGGGCAACCAGACCAAAGCCAGTGAGCTGCTGGGCCTCAACCGTGGCACCTTGCGCAAAAAGCTCAAGCAATACGATTTGCTGTAAGCATTCAATCAAACCAGAAAGGCGCCCGCGTAAAACCGGTCGCCTTTTTTGCTGACTCCTTTGCTTTTGATGGAAATTGAAATGACCGACCAGACTACCCGCCTGCCGATCCGCCGCGCCTTGATCAGTGTCTCCGACAAGACCGGGATCCTCGAATTTGCCCGGGAGCTGGAAGCCCTGGGCGTGGAAATCCTCTCCACGGGCGGGACCTTCAAACTGCTGCAGGACAACGGCGTGGCCGCAGTAGAAGTCGCGGACTACACCGGTTTCGCAGAAATGATGGACGGTCGGGTCAAGACCCTGCACCCGAAAATCCACGGTGGCATCCTTGGCCGTCGCGGTATCGACGACGCCATCATGACCGAGCACGGCATCAAGCCGATCGACCTGGTGGCCGTCAACCTGTACCCGTTCGAAGCCACCATCAACAAGCCAGGCTGCGACCTGCCGACCGCTATCGAAAACATCGATATCGGCGGCCCGACCATGGTGCGCTCGGCCGCCAAGAACCACAAAGACGTGGCCATCGTGGTCAACGCCAGCGACTACACCCAAGTGCTCGAAAGCCTGAAAGCCGGCGGCCTGACCTACGCCCAGCGCTTTGACCTGATGCTCAAGGCGTTCGAACACACCGCCGCCTACGACGGCATGATCGCCAACTACATGGGCACCGTGAACCAGGCCGCCGAAACCCTCAGCACAGAAGGCCGCAGCCAGTTCCCGCGTACCTTCAACAGCCAGTTCATCAAGGCCCAGGAAATGCGCTACGGCGAGAACCCGCACCAGAGCGCGGCGTTCTACGTGGAAGCCAAGCCTGCCGAAGTGGGCATCGCCACCGCGACCCAGCTGCAAGGCAAAGAACTGTCCTACAACAACGTGGCCGACACCGATGCCGCGCTGGAATGCGTGAAGAGCTTCGTCAAGCCGGCCTGCGTGATCGTCAAGCACGCCAACCCGTGCGGCGTGGCCGTGAGCCCGGACGCTGAAGGCGGCATCCGCCAGGCGTACGAATTGGCCTACGCCACCGACACCGAGTCGGCGTTCGGCGGCATCATCGCCTTCAACCGTGAACTGGACGCCGAGACCGCCAAGGCCATCGTCGAGCGTCAGTTCGTTGAAGTGATCATCGCCCCTTCGGTAAGCGAAGAAGCGCGCGCCATTGTTGCCGCAAAAGCCAACGTGCGCCTGCTGGCCTGTGGCGAATGGTCGGCTGACCGCGCTGCAGCCTGGGACTACAAGCGCGTCAATGGCGGCTTGCTGGTACAGAGCCGCGACATCGGCATGATCGGCAGCGAAGACCTGAAAGTCGTGACCAAGCGCGCCCCGACCGAGCAAGAGATCAACGACCTGATCTTCGCCTGGAAAGTGGCCAAATACGTTAAATCCAACGCCATCGTCTACGCCAAGAACCGCCAGACCATCGGCGTCGGCGCCGGCCAGATGAGCCGCGTGAACTCGGCGCGTATCGCCGCGATCAAGGCTGAGCACGCCGGCCTGCAGGTTGTAGGTTCGGTGATGGCATCCGATGCGTTCTTCCCGTTCCGTGATGGTTTGGACAATGCCGCCAAGGCCGGCGTGACCGCCGTGATCCAACCGGGCGGCTCGATGCGTGATGCTGAAGTGATTGCCGCTGCTGATGAAGCCGGCATTGCCATGGTCTTCACCGGCATGCGCCACTTCCGTCACTGATTCAAATGTGGGAAAGGGCTTTGTGGTGAGCGGGCTTGCCCCGCGCTGGGCTGCGAAGCGGCCCCAAAACAGCAATCCGCGCCGTATCTGATGCCCTGCGTTCTTGTTGATTGGGGCTGCTTCGCAGCCCAGCGCGGGGCAAGCCCGCTCACTACATAAGTTCAGCTCCACACTGAAGCGCTCGTGCAGCGCCTTACAGAATTTGAGGTTTTTGAAATGAATGTATTGATCATTGGCAGCGGTGGCCGTGAACACGCCCTGGCCTGGAAAGTTGCCCAGGACCCGCGCGTCCAGAAAGTTTTCGTCGCTCCCGGCAACGCCGGTACCGCCATTGAAGCCAAGTGCGAAAACGTCGCCATCGACGTATTGGCCCTTGAACAACTGGCCGACTTTGCTGAAAAAAATGTGTCCCTGACCATCGTCGGCCCGGAAGTCCCGCTGGTCGCTGGCGTTGTGGACCTGTTCCGCAGCCGTGGCCTGGACTGCTTCGGCCCGACCGCTGGCGCTGCACAACTGGAAGGCTCCAAGGCTTTCACCAAGGATTTCCTGGCGCGTCACAAGATCCCGACTGCCGACTACCAGAACTTCACCGAGATCGAGCCGGCCCTGGCCTATCTGCGTGAAAAAGGTGCACCGATCGTGATCAAGGCCGACGGCCTGGCCGCCGGCAAAGGCGTGATCGTTGCCATGACCTTGCAGGAAGCCGAAGACGCCGTGCGCGACATGCTCGCCGGCAATGCCTTTGGTGAAGCCGGTTCGCGTGTGGTCATCGAGGAATTCCTCGACGGCGAAGAAGCCAGTTTTATCGTGATGGTCGACGGCAAGAATGTGCTGCCGATGGCCACCAGCCAGGACCACAAACGCGTCGGCGACGCCGACACTGGCCCGAACACCGGCGGCATGGGTGCCTACTCCCCTGCCCCGGTGGTCACCGCAGACGTGCACAAGCGTGTGATGGACCTGGTGATCTGGCCGACCGTGCGCGGCATGGCCGACGAAGGCAATGTGTACACCGGTTTCCTGTACGCCGGCCTGATGATCGACAAGGCCGGTAACCCGAAAGTCATCGAGTTCAACTGCCGCTTCGGCGACCCGGAAACCCAACCGGTGATGCTGCGCCTGCAATCGAGCCTGGTCCTGCTGGTGGAAGCCGCCCTGGCGCAAGCCCTGGACAAGGTTGAAGCACAATGGGATCCACGCCCGAGCGTCGGCATTGTGCTGGCGGCCGGTGGTTACCCTGCCGACTACGCCAAAGGCGATGTGATCGAAGGCCTCGATGCTGCCGCAACGCTGGAAGGCAAGGTGTTCCATGCGGGCACCGCGCTCAAGGATGGCAAGGTTGTGACGGCCGGCGGTCGTGTACTGTGCGCTACCGCAATGGGCGCCAGTGTCGACGCTGCGCAGCAACAGGCTTATGCACTGGCCAAGAAGATCGACTGGAAAGGCTGCTTCTACCGCACGGACATCGGCTACCGCGCCATTGCCCGTGAACGTGGCGAAACTCAGTAACACTAGCTATCCGTTCGGTTAGGCAAGGGCCTCTGGCCCTTGCCGTCTACAGGCCTCCCCGCGCATAGTTAACCCGTGCATCAACCTACGAAGGGATTTCGCCGTGCGCTGGCTCAGGATCGCCATAGGTTTCACTGTCAGCCTGCTGACACTGCTCTGCTTGTTCCCGGCCCAGGCCGCTGCACAAGGCAGTGGTTGGGCAGTATTGCTTGATGAACAGGCCGACCTGCAACTGAGCGACATCCGTTCCCCACGCTACACCAATCAATTCAGCCCCATCGAACTGGACCGCGTGACCGCTGCGCAGCCGGACGGTGCGTTGTGGGTACGTTTCAAGCTGCAGCCCGGCAAGCACGAGCAAGTGCTGCGGGTATTCGCCCCGGACCTGTCGCACCTGAGCCTGTATGTATTGGACGGCGACAGCCTGGTCGAGCAACAAAGCACCGGCGCCCGCCAGCCCCAGGCGGAACGCCCGCTACCCAGCAGCGATTTCATGCTGCCGATGCCCCAGAGCCAGAAGCCTCTCGATGTCTACCTGCGCCTGGTCTCGGAACACGAACTGCGCCCCTATATCACCCTGGAACCGGCCGTGCTGGCGGCCGCCGACCAGACCCAGACGCTGATCTACGGCCTACTGTTCGGCTGCCTGCTGATGCTGATCCTGCACAACCTCTCGCGCTTCGCTTATCACCGCTCGCGCAGCAGCCTGTGGCTGGCGGCCTGTGAACTGCTGTTGATGCTCAGCCTGGCGCTGCTGCTCAACCTGGTAGGCCCATGGCTACCGAACTGGCATGCGATCCAGACCCCCGGCGCCTACCTGGCCTTGCTGCTGACCGCGCCGTGCGGGCTGATGTTCGCCTATCGTTTCTTCATGCCCCTGGGCCCGCACCCGCTGAACAAAGTGTTGATGGCCGACATCCTGTTTATCGTGCTGTGCGGCCTGCTGCTGTTGTTCGTCAACACCCTGCCGCTGAACATTATCACCTACGCCCTGGTGGCCCTGGCCGGCCTGAGCATGCTGTTTGTCTCGGCTTACCACTGGCAGAAAGGCTACCGCCCGGCGCGCTTGTTCGTGGCGGGCATGGTGGTGTTCAACATTGGCACGCTGATCATCCTCCCAGCCCTGCTGGGCCTGACGATGGTGTCGCCTCAGGGGTTGATCATCACGCTGCTGGCGTTTATCTGCCTCAGTGGCTTGTTGATGAGCCTGGCCCTGGGCGAACGCCAGCGTGCGATTGTCGAGGCCCGTTTCAGCCTCAGCCGCGACCTGGCCGCCAGCAATGCCGAGATCGCCGCCAAGGCCGAGTTCCTGGCCAAGATCAGCCACGAAATACGCACCCCCATGAACGGCGTGCTGGGCATGACCGAGTTGCTGCTGGGCACGCCGCTGTCGGTGAAGCAGCGCGACTACGTGCAGACTATCCACAGCGCCGGCAACGAGCTGCTCACACTGATCAATGAAATCCTCGATATTTCCAAGCTTGAATCCGGGCAGATCGAACTGGATGACGTGCAGTTCGACCTCAATGCCCTGATCGAAGACTGCCTGAGCATCTTCCGCGCCAAGGCCGAGCAGCAGAATGTCGAGCTGATCAGTTTTATCCAGCCCCAGGTGCCGCGCGTCATCAGCGGGGACCCGACGCGCCTGCGCCAGGCGATGCTGAGCCTGCTGGAAAACGCCCTGCACAAAACCGATGAAGGCGAAGTCCTGATCGTGGTCGCCCTGGACGACCGCAGCACCAAGCCACGCCTGCGCATTGCCGTGCAGGACAGCGGCCTGCCGATGGAAGCCGCCGAGCGCGACGCACTCCTGCACAGCGAACTGCACAGCAAGAATTTCCTCTCGGCCACCCGTCTGAGCGGCCACCTGGGCCTGGTGATCGCCCGCCAACTGATCCTGTTGATGAACGGCGAATTCGGTATCAAGAGCGGCAGTCACCAGGGCAGTACCTTGTGGCTGACCCTGCCACTGGACCCGGAACGCCTGGAGCACCCCACCTCCGACCTCGATGGCCCGCTCAAGGACGCCCGCGTGCTGGTGGTGGACGACAACGACACCTGCCGCAAAGTGCTGGTGCAGCAATGCACCGCCTGGGGCCTGAACGTCAGCGCGGTGCCCTCAGGCAAGGAAGCCCTGGCCTTGTTACGCACCAAGGCGCACCTGCGCGACTACTTCGACGTGGTGCTGCTGGACCAGAACATGCCCGGCATGACCGGCATGCAACTGGCGGCAAAGATCAAGGAAGACCCGAGCCTGAACCACGACATCCTGCTGATCATGCTCACCGGCATCAGCAACGCGCCAAGCAAGATCATCGCGCGCAACTGTGGGATCAAACGCATCCTCGCCAAGCCCGTCGCCGGTTACACCCTCAAGACCACCCTGGCCGATGAGCTGAACCAGCGCAGCAAAGGCGGCGTGGCGCTGCGCGTCTCACTCAACGCGCCGGCAGCGATTACCGTGCCCAGCGATTTCAAGATCCTGGTCGCCGAAGACAACAGCATCTCCACCAAAGTGATTCGCGGAATGCTCGGCAAGCTCAACCTCAATCCGGACACCGCCAGCAACGGCGAAGAAGCGCTGGAGGCGATGAAGGCCCAGCGTTATGACCTGGTATTGATGGACTGTGAAATGCCGATCCTCGATGGCTTCTCGGCCACCCAGCAGTTGCGGGCGTGGGAAGTCAGCCACCAGCGCATTCGCACACCGGTGGTGGCACTCACGGCGCATATCCTTTCGGAACACAAAGAACGCGCGCGCCAGGCTGGGATGGATGGGCATATGGCCAAACCGGTGGAGTTGTCGCAGTTGCGTGAGCTGGTGGAATTCTGGGTCGCGCAGCGTCAACAGCGGGCGGAGCACGCGCCTTCCTGACCTGGAGCGTACCGCCTGATAGACTCTCCACACTTTTCCTGCCGCGAGCTACCTCCATGCTCCACGTGTTATTCAGCGTCTACCTGAAAATGCTGGTGCTCTACAGCCCGTTCTTCGTGCTGTCCTGCTTTATCAGCCTGACCCGTGGCTACTCCAGCAAAGAACGCCGGCGACTGGCCTGGAAGGTAGCGTTGGCGACCCTGGTGTCGAGTGTGCTGCTCTACCTGTTCGGCCGGGTGATTTTCAGTGTGTTCGGCATCACCGTGGATGCGTTTCGCATCGGCGCCGGCAGTGTGTTGTTTATCTCGGCCCTGGGCATGGCCCAAGGCAAGTCAGCGGTGCAGACCGACAATGTGCAGCAGGACGTGACCATCGTACCGCTGACCATTCCCCTCACCGTCGGCCCCGGCACCATCGGTGCGTTGTTGGTGATGGGCGTCAGCCAGCCGCACTGGGATGACAAGATCACCGCCATCCTCAGCATCGCCCTGGCCAGCCTCACGGTTGGCGTGGTGCTGTATCTGTCCAACCGTATCGAACGGATTCTCGGTGACCAGGGCCTGCAGATTGTCAGCAGGTTGATGGGCCTGTTTGTGTGCGCCCTTGCCGCGCAAATTATCTTTACCGGCGTACGGGGTTATCTGGTGCCTTAGATCCGGTACTTGGCAATCGCCGACTGCACCTTGTCGCCCGCACTCTCGCGCATCAATTGGATGGTTTTTTCGTTGACCACCGAGGTGTTCAGCACCAGGCAGGTCTGCCCGCTGAAGGCCTCGACCGAAGCGCTGTCCCACTCAAGGAACGGCAATCCCACCTGTTTGCTCACGCTCTGGGTGCTGTAGGTCACCAGCACCATCGTCAATTCGCCGCCCGCTTCGACACAGGACGCCAGGCCGAAATCACCGCCCTGGTGCAGCGTACTGTTGCGCCGGAACAACTCGAAGGATGCCGGTTGCTGCTTCATGGCCTCCAACGCATCGGCCGCCAGTTTCGGCAGCGCTGCGACCAATGGCCCCGAAACCGACATCGACGCCAGCATCGTGGCGATGATGTTCAGGGCCGCCAATTGCACCGACAGGCCCTTACCCGAATGTGAAACCCGCTCGAAACGGCTGCGCACCGGCAGCCAGCCCAGGCTGATCATCACCTTGATAAATTCGTCGTACCAGGCCTCGGTACCTCGCGGGGTCTTCAAGACATCACTGACGTAACTGCTGGCCAACAGGTAGCTTTTGCGGATGTATTCCCGGTTCAGGCCCGACAGCCCCTCGGCGAACGACATCACACTGTTGTTGACCACTGCCGCGTTGCAGTCGTCCCCCGTGTCGAGCGGCGGCAATGAGGGTTGCGCGCCAGGCGCCCTCGGTAATGTGTAGGCGGCAATCAACTTGCGCCGTTTTGTGTTGTTGATCCTTCTGTGATGTTGCTCCATTTTCGGTTCTCCACAAGCACCCCACATGGGGCTTACCTGCACACTAGTCCAGTGGCCGATGCGCGTTCCAGGCGACAAACATCCCTTGGCAAAACACACCTGAAACCAGCGCCCAGCAATCACACGGGACACCTGCGAGCCTTCGTTTTTTCGTCGCACAAAAAAGAAAAAGCCCCGAACAACAGCAGAGCAATCCCTGTGTTATTCGGAGCTTTCTGACAGCCAGCAGGCCATTTTCAGGAGAGGGGTTTCTCACCATACCAGCGTGGCGTATAGACCCACTCACCACCACCGGCTCGCGCGAATGTGCAAGTGGTGGACGAGCCGATCAGCACCATGGTGCGCATGTCCACCTGGTCCGGAGTGAGTTGCCCCAGGGAAGTGACACGCAAGGTCTGACCCGGTCGGCCGATATCGCGGCCCAGCACCACCGGTGTTTGCGGCGTGCGGTGCAACGCGACGATTTCCAGGGCACGGCCCAGTTGCCACGGCCGTGACCGCGAAATCGGGTTATAGAACGCCAGGGCCAGGTCGGCCTGGGACGCGAGGTCCAGGCGTTTTTCGATGATCGACCACGGCTTGAGGTTGTCCGACAGCGACATCACGCAGAAGTCATGCCCCAGCGGCGCGCCCGCCTGGGCAGCGGTGGCCAGGGAGGCCGAGACACCTGGCAGGATTTCCAGGTCGACCTGATGCCAGGCCGGATCGCTGGACTCGTGCAACGCCTCGATCACCGCCGCCGCCATGGCGAACACGCCAGGGTCACCGGACGACACCACTACCACCGAACGGCCCTGAGCGGCCAGTTCGAAGGCATGGCGTGCGCGTTGCATTTCTTCGCGGTTGTCGGTGCAGTGCTGAATCTGATCGTCGCGAAATGGCCCGGCCATGCGCACGTAGGTTTCATAGCCCAACACATCGGTGCAGCGCGCCAGTTCGGCCTTCACCGCCGGCACCATCAACTCGGCGGCGCCGGGGCCGAGGCCGATCACGGCGAGGCGGCCACGCGGGCGGCCCACCTGCGACAGGTCCAACGGCTGCTCGGCGACGTCAATCACGATGTCGGCATCCTGAGTAACGCTGGCGAAACGCAGCGGCACCGCCAATGCCGATGCGGCTTCATGCAGCGACGCCTCGGCCATCTGCGTGTCGCTGGCCAGCAGGCACGCCAGGGATTGCACGGCGATGCCTGCGTCATGCAACGCCGCTCGCACCCGCGCAGCCAACTCCACACCCGGTTTGCAGGTGACTGACACCGTCTTCGGATAGATCAGCAATTCATTGGCAGCCGGCACGCGCTCGGCGCTGCCTACGTGAATCGCCAGGCGCGCTTGCTGGTCCTGGGGCAAATTCGCTTGATCCAGCCACGGCGCCGCGCCTTCGATACGCACGCTTTCGCCGGCCAGCAGGTCGGAGACGAAGCGCTTGCCCAGCTCCAGATCCGCCAACTCATAACCGGCCGGCGGGTTGAGCAGGCAGGTGCCGAAGCGCAGTTCGCCACTGGTGGTGATCGCAGCGGCCACATCAAGTGCGGCCGCAATGTCCCGCGCCATCACGTTCACGCCACCCAGGCCGCCGAGCAGCGGCACCACGGCACTGCCGTCTTCGGCAACGGCCAGCACGGCCGGTTCTTCGCCTTTTTCCAGCAGCAGCGCAGCCAAGGTGCGGATGACGATACCGGCCGCGCACAGCGCAATCAGCGGCGTGCCGTGCTGATACAACTGACGCAGGGTGGCGCCGAAGTCGCTGTAAGCCTGGTCCGCACCGTCAACCCGCCCGGCCAAGCCGTGGATCACGGCGCCAGGGTAAACCTGCTGGATCCTGCGCGCGGTCGCCAGGCTGCCCTGGCCGAGGATGACAATCGCCGGACTCATCACCCTTGCCACCGTTCACCGGGCACGATGATCAGCGAGAAGTACGGTGACGACGACGGGTCGACCTGATCCAGCGGCACGATCTTCTGGTTGGCCATGGTGGCGCGCTCCACATACAGCGCGCGCTCGGCCAGGCCGAGTTCTTCCAACACCTGGCGCACCTTGGGGAAGTTGCGACCCAGCTTCATGATCACCGCCGCGTCGGCATCCGCCAGGCGGCGCTTGAGGTCATCGTGAGGCAACACGCCTGACAGCACCGAAAGGCTCTGGTTGCGATACACCAACGGTGCGCCAAGCACCGAAGCGCCGCCGAGCATCGAGCACACACCCGGAACAACCTGGGCTTCGTAGCGCTCGGCCAAACGGTCATGCAGGTACATGTAGGAACCGTAGAAAAACGGATCACCTTCGCAGATCACCGCCACATCGCGACCGGCGTCCAGATGCGCAGCCACGTCGACGCTGGCGGTGTCATAAAAATCGCTGATCACTTGCTCGTAGGACAGCGGCGCCGGAAGTGCCTCGGTGGTCACCGGGTACACCAGCGGCATCAGGGTCTGTTGCGCCACGAGGTGGTCCTCGATGATGCCGAAGGCGTTGCCCTTCTTGCCCTTGGCCACGAAGTACGCCACCACCGGCGATTCACGCAGCAGGCGCAGGGCCTTGAGGGTGATCAGTTCCGGGTCGCCGGGGCCCACGCCCAGACCGATCAAACGTCCGCGTGCCGGCATTATTCCACCTCCGTGGCGAGCGCATTGACCGCTGCGGCGGCCATGGCACTGCCGCCCAGGCGGCCTTGCATGATCACGAACGGCACGCCGCGGCTGTCGGCGGCCAGCATCGCCTTGGATTCAGCGGCGCCGACAAAACCCACCGGGAAACCGAGGATCAACGCCGGTTTCGGCGCGCCCGCATCGAGCATTTCCAGCAGGTAGAACAACGCGGTCGGCGCGTTGCCGATCACCACCACACTGCCTTCCAGGTGCGGGCGCCACAGCTCCAGGGCGGCAGCGGAGCGGGTATTGCCCAGCTCCCGCGCCAGTTCCGGCACGCTGTCGTCGCGCAGGGTACAGATCACCGCGTTGTTGGCCGGCAGGCGCGTGCGGGTCACGCCTTCGGAGACCATCCGCGCATCACACAGAATCGGCGCGCCAGCGGCCAGCGCATCGCGCCCGGCCTTGCCCGCACCTTCGGAAAATTGCAGGCCGTCGATGGCATCGACCATGCCGCAGGCATGAATCACCCGCACCGCGAGTTTTTCCAGATCGGCCGGGATGCGGTCCAACTTGGCTTCCGCTCGAATAATGGCGAAGGAGTTGCGATAGATCTCCTGACCGTCGCGGATGTAATCAATCATCGGTGTTGCTCCGTGGACAAGCGCGCAACAGGGCGCCCGCCGCTTCAATGGAAAGAGTGCGCGCGTGCAGCCGGCCAAAACCCGGGTGGGCTGCATCGCGAAAATAGAGGTCGTAGTGGCCTGGGCTCACCGCCAGCAGGGTGACGGGCGCGGTGTGCGCGGCGGCGCAGGAACGTGGGCAGCCTGTCAGGTGCACGCCATGCCCGGCTTGCAGCGCGGCCAGTTGCAGGGCGTCGGCCTTGGTGTCGGCCAGTGCCTTGGCGCAGCCGCTGGAGCCGGTGCAGGCAGTCAGGCGCGCCAGGGGTTGGTCGATGGAACAGAGAAAGCCCAGTTGCGCCAGGCGTTCACTCACGGCGTGAGGTTTTTCGACGTTGGGCAGCAGCACGCCTTGCCAGGGAGTGAAGCGCAAGGTGGCGTCACCGTAGTCGCGAGCGAGTTGTGCGGCGCCCCTGAGCATCGTCGGATCCAGGCGACCCAAGGGGGCGATGGCCGCGACATAGAATTGATTCTTCTGCGCCTGTGGATAAGTCCCGAGGTGCAGCAAGGCGCCACTGGGCGGGCGTTTGAAGCCGTCGACCGGCAACAGCGGCAGGCGCAGTTGGCTCAGCAAGTTATCCACAGGCAAATGGCGCATGCGTGTTTGTTCTGGGGTGGCGAGGTCGAGAAAGGCGTCCAGCACCGCCACCACCAGTGCGTGGCCCTGCTCCAATGGCACCGCTGCCAGTGGCGCATCCAGCCCCGGACAGCCGGCCAGACCGAACGCGAGCAGCGTCTCGCCATTGCGCACGAACGCCGAGAGCCACAGATCGTGATGATGTTCGAGCATCGCCAGATCCTCGCCGCCATCCAACTGCACGGCGAACTTGGCCGACAGCGCATGGAAACGCGGGTGGTTTTGCAGGGTGGCGAGGATCTGCTCGGCCAACGGGCGGGTGTCGAACAGCATCTGCGGGTCAATACCGGCGCTGGGGCTGAGCATCAGGTTGCGCACATCGTCACCGCCAGCGTTGCTCGGGCCGAGGCCTGCGGCCAGCAGCCTGGCAATCAGCGCATCCTGCCCGGCGCCGATCCCACGTATTTGCAGATTGGCGCGGTTGGTCGCCTCGATCACCCCGCCGGCATAGGCCTGGGCGGCTTCGGCCACGGCGTCGGCTTGCGCACTGGTGATCGAGCCACCGGCCAATTTGATCCGACAGATACCGCCATCCAACGCCTGGACAATACGCAGCAACCCCGGACAAGCCGAGGGGCGCAAGGTATTCAGAGTGGGCGTTGGGTTCACAGGGCTACCGGTTCACAGGTAAAGGCGCGGTATTATGCCTGCTTTGTCCGGCGGCATGAAAAGCCTGCCCGTCGGATGTCGTTCAAGGAATTGATATGTCGCCCTGGCTGACGGTTGTAGGCATCGGTGAAGACGGCTTCAAGGGCCTGGGCAGAAATGCCCGGCATGCCCTGTTGCGCGCCACGCGGATTATAGGTGCTCAGCGCCAGTTGGACCTGCTGCCGGTGTGTATTCGGGGGGAACGCCAGGTGTGGCCGAGCCCGTTTTCCCTGGAGCCGGCGCTGGCACAACGCGGCACGCCAGTGTGTGTGCTGGCCAGCGGCGACCCGATGTTCTATGGCGTGGGAGCCAGTCTGGCGCGGCAGGTGGCGGCTGAAGAACTGCTGATTTTGCCGGCACCGTCGTCGGTGTCGTTGGCGGCAGCGCGGTTGGGCTGGCCGTTGCAGGAGGTGGTGACACTGTCCGTGGTCGCCCGGCCAGTGGCGGCGATCAATGCACATCTGGCCTCGGGCGTGCGCTTATTGGTGCTGAGTAATGACGGCGGCAGCCCTGCGTTGATTGCTTCGTTGTTGGCCGAATCCGGGTTCGGGCCCAGCCGATTGACGGTATTTGAACACTTGGGCGGCGCGGATGAACGGCGCATTGACGGTTTGGCTGAAGATTGGCAACACGCCTCGGTTGCCGACTTGAACCTGGTCGCCATCGACTGCCTGGCCTCCAGCGACACACCGCGTCTGTCGCGCCTCGCGGGCTTGCCCGATTGCGCCTTCCAGCACGACGGCCAACTGACCAAGCGCGATGTACGCGCCATGACCCTCGCCCGCCTCGCCCCTATGCCCGGCGAACTGCTGTGGGACGTGGGCGCGGGCAGTGGCTCAATCGGTATCGAATGGATGCGTGCGCACCCAAGCTGCCGCGCCTTGGCGATTGAAGCAGACGAAGGCCGCCAAGGCCTGATCGAACACAACCGCGATGCCCTCGGCGTGCCCGGTTTGCAGTTGATTCGTGGCAAAGCCCCTGAGGCGTTGCATGGCCTTACCGCACCCGACGCTATCTTTATCGGCGGCGGCGTCACCCGTGAGGGCGTACTCGACACCTGCTGGCAGCACCTGCGGCCCGGTGGGCGATTGGTGGCCAACGCCGTGACCCTGCAAAGTGAAATGACCTTGATGAACTGGCGCGCTCAACATGGCGGTGAGCTGACGCGCATTCACGTAGCCCAGGCCCAGCCGTTGGGGGAGTTTGATACGTGGCGCCAGGCGTTGCCGATTACGCTGCTGGAAGTGGTCAAGCCGCTATGAAACGCATCTTGCTGCTGGGCGGCGTGACCGAAGCGCTGGCCATCGCCCGTACATTGGGCCCGGAACATATCTACAGCCTGGCCGGTGTCGGGCGGGTGCCGACCGATCTGACCTGCCAAGTGCGGGTCGGTGGTTATGGTGGCGCAGAGGGCTTGGCGCGGTTTGTCCGGGATGAGGGGATCAGCCTGATTCTCGACGCAACCCATCCGTATGCCGCGCACATCAGCCGCAATGCCGCCGAGGCAGCACAGTTGAGCGGTGTACCGTGCTGGGCATTGCGTCGCCCGGCGTGGCAGCCCCTGGCCGGGGATGATTGGCGAGAGGTCGGTGATTGGGCCGAGCTGATTGAAGCCTTGAAACCCTTCAAGCGGCCGCTGTTCACGTTGGGCCGAGAGCCGTTGCAGCACCTCGATGAAATCCCCTCCGACCAGTTCTGGACGTTGCGGGCACTTGATGAGTATCCGGGCAATGAGCGCTGTGAAGTGATCGGCGCACGTGGGCCGTTTTTGATCGAAAACGAGCGAGAGTTGTTTGAACGGCGCGGGATTGATGTGCTGATCAGCAAGAACAGCGGCAGCACGGCTACCGAGCCGAAGCTGGAAGTGGCGCGCGAGCGCGGGGTGCCGGTGCTGGTGTTGAAGCGGCCGGTGTTGGCGGCGGTGGATCGGGAGTTTACGGCAGTGCCAGCGTTGCTACAGGCAATCACCCTTTTCTAAACACCACCTATCCAATGTGGGAGCGGGCTTGCTCGCGAAGGCAGTGTGTCGGCCAAAACAGCCAGCGACTGACACACCGCTTTCGCGAGCAAGCCCGCTCCCACATTTGTACTGTGTTGCTAGCGGCTTGCGGCGGTCCCCAGCCCGACACCACTGTGCATCCGATCAGCCAGCAACTGCGCCAGCTCGATCAACTGTGCAACACCCAGCAACTCCTCTCGTTTAGGGCCTTCCAGGTCAAAGGCCAGGTCGCAACTCAGCGCATTGGCCGAGGCGAGTGTTTCGCTGAGGTTGACCAACAGATCTTCAGTGCTGATTCCATCGGCCACAGTAAATAGCCGGATGGGGGGATTTGGGGTGTGCTTGATCATTGTGAAGTTCCTTAATCTAAGTGGAGCCGCCACTGATCGCCGCGATGCGATGGGAGTGGCAGCTGTGCGCAGGTTCGCGGACCGGAGATCAAGGAAACCGGCATACCCGAAGGTATCCCGCGCACAGCCACCATAACGCCGCACAGTAGACGATAAAAAAGCGTCAACTGAAAGGAGGCAATGCTTGATCAGTCCGGGCCGCGACGCCCGACCGCTGCGTTTGCAGCGGTGTAAGGAGACTAGAGATCGAGTGTCCTAGGGGCAACCTCAAAGCCTTATAAGACGTTTCTGTTTTTCCCAATACCTAGCCGAACGGACAGTTGTTCGGCTTTGCGCCTGCCAGCACCATCTTTCTTGCGCCATTTGCGCGCCATCCCCTTTGCATAAGTCAGTGCCACGACTGTGTTTGGGCCCTCCTGTGCGGATAATAAAAAGGACGAAACATGAAAGACACCGCTACTGAAAGCCAACCATCAACTCGCCCAATCAAAGCCATCTACGACTATGCGACGCTCGGCTCGAGAACACGTATGGGCGGAGAAATTATCACTGCAAGCACCAGCCTCGAGATCCATGACTTGCGCATCGCGTGCGTCGGTGACCGAGTGCGCTACCCCGATGGCAAAGAGAGCGAAATTGTCTCGGGAGCAGGTTTCGCAGCCACCTACGAAGGTCTGCCCATCGCCATTGTCGGCAGCGCTACCGACAACGGCGACACCGTGACGAGCAGCCTGCAAAACCTGGCTCAGGTGGTGGAGTACGCGGACGGCGAGGGTATTCCTGGCCTTCTAAAGCCTGGATATCGCGTGGAGAGCCAGATGTGAGGCGCTACAACATCACCACCGGTTCAACCACCACGGTGGGTGGCAAGGTAACCAGCGGTTGTGAGGGCACCAGTTTCAACGGCGAAATGATCTCGAGGGAGGGTGACCGGGTCGCTTGTCCGGCTTGCGGCACTGAAGGCTTCATCGCGCTTACCGGCCCTCATTTGCACGAAGAGTGGAACGGCAAGCAAGCGGCACTGGAGGGTGATCTGTGCATCTGCAAATGCGATCCGCCGCCGGAGTTGATTGCCAATCAGAGTTCCAAATCTCAGGAGTTCGGTCCCCAACCTCAACGTGTCACCCCGATTGTAATGAGGCCGACTGCATCCGCCTCGCCCCCTGCGAATTATGCCGCGCCCGTTGCGTCGAATCGTGCCGCTGATGCCTGCGTTTTCGCCAAGTCCTGCGTTTCGGTACCGGCCGGTTCTACAGCTGCGGGCACCGCTCCGGAAAACGCCAAAAACTTCGGCACCACCGCCCTCATGGCTTCAACCGGTAGCACGGGCGCCGTCGGCAGGGTAGCCGGCACACTCGGCAGCGACCTCGGTGCCTGGGCTGTACGAGGCTTGGCCGGCGCCAGTTCCGCCCTCAACCTCGTGCTGCTGGCGTTCTGGCCACGGGATATCGGTGACTCAACGCTGTACACCCCGGAGCAGTTGGAGGGGATGCGTTTGGCCAGCACGCGAGTGCGTTTCCAGTTTCGCCAGGATGAGTCCGGTGAACTGCGTGTTTATGGCCTACATACCCAACCTGGCAGTGGCGCTGACCGTGTGCCGGTTGCACAAGCCCGGTGGAATGTGGACAAAAGCGCGATGGTGGCGGTGCTGGATGGCATCAGCATCACATGGACGCCGAACCATGGGCCGGTTGTCAGCGTGCCGAGCCCGTATCCCGGAACACCGGAACGCTTGGATAACGTGTTTGTTCATCCGATTGCGGTGGGGCAAGATTCGGCGATCAGTCACTATCCAGGGCGGGATGCAGAAAACATCACCTGGCAGGATACGATCATTTCGTTTCCGGCTGATTCGGGTGTGCCGCCGTTGTATTTGGTGTTTGCCAAGCCGGCGGTCAGGCCGTTGGAGGTTGATATTTATGGTGCGTTCAGTGGACGACTGCGCAACGGGTTGCACGTGGATCACATACCCTCGCAGGCAGCGATAAGACGTCATCTCGAACGCTATGCAATAAGCTTTACAGAGAAGCAGCTCAAGGAAGCGTTAAATAATGCTGCGAGCATTGCTATTCCGTCTTACATCCATCAAAAGTTTAGTGAGACTTACGGTTGGCGAAACACGGAGAAAAAGCAGACGTTAGACGCCGACAATCTTCGTCAGGCGGCAGACAGCAATTTTGATGCTATCAAGCCATACCTCCTGGATCATGGCTTCGCTGAGTCTGATCTCGAGATGGCACGCACCCGAATGCATAAGGTCAACGAAAACCAGGGGTGGTACTAGGATGGAAGCAGTAAACATTGATCGCTTGGTAAAACGCTTGGGACGCACCTACGATGATTTTGTTGCCGAGGGCTTACTTCGTGCCGGGTCAATAAAACCATTATTTGAAAACGGTCAAAACTCCCATTTCATTCATAAACCAGAGCCAGGCGTTGAGCTTTGGTTTTGGGCCGAAACCATGAGATTGGAGCGAATCGTTTTTTGCCTGATTTCACTGGCACAAGGCGAGCCCAAGTATTCCGGTGAACTGCCTGTACCCCTCACCCACTCAATGAACCAAGACAGCATCCGAAAAACGCTTGGAATGCCACACGAGTCCAAAGGACCAGTGAAATTACCGTTACCGATTGGAGCGTCAGGTGGATGGGATTCCTATCGACTCAGCTTGGTAACCCACTCAAACGCAAGGATTGCCGTGCAATATTTATCCGATAAAACCGTATGTGGTTTAGCGTTCACTTTGGTTGATATGGGCCGCGATTGAACGCGTTAACAGAAAAAGGAGTGACCCATGACTCAATTTAAAGATTTCGACATAGCCGAGCATCTGACGACTCCTGAGGACATGGCGGAGTATCTCGAAGCCTCTTTCGAAGAGGACGCCGGTGACGGAATGCTGATTCGTTCAGCGCTCAACAATATCGCCCGCGCCCAAGGCATGACCCAAATTGCTCGCGACGCCGGCCTCGGACGCGAAAGCTTATATAAAGCCCTCTCCAGCACTGGCAATCCCGAGTTCGCGACTATCATGAAAGTGATGAAAGCGTTGGGCCTCAAGCTTCACGTCACGGCGGTGTGATTCTGCTGCGACACCAAACCACACCGCCGCTTTTTACTTATCCCCCCCGATCAGGCTAAATACCCGCCTGATCGTTTAACCCTACGGATTGTCCGCCATGGCCCGTCAACGCTTTGCAATTGCCTGGATCGCCTGCCTTGCAGTGCTGTTCAACGCGTTTGCCATGCCAATGGCCGCTGCGATGCAGCAGGCCGACGACCCGGTCAAGCAACTGATGTGGGGCGGGTTCTGTTCTTCCAATGGCGCAAGCCTGAAGACGATTGCCCTGGGCAAGCTGGACATTCCGGCGCCGCAACAGGACGATCATTCCACCATGCAGCATTGCTGGTGTTGCTCGGGCTCGGCGCCTTTGGTGGCGTTGCCGGGGCATGTGCCGCAGTTGTATCTCACGCGATTTGAAGCCGTACCGCGTCAGCCACAACCCCCACTGCAAACCCCTACCCCGCGCCAGCAATGGCCGAGCCTCAACCCCCGCGCCTCTCCAACGGTCTGATCTTCTTCGCAAGTGAACTGCGTTTAGAACCGTTCTGGAGAACTGCCATGCTCAAATCTTCCCTGCTTCTGGCCGCGTTGCTGCTGCCGGTGTTCAGTGCCGCCAATGCCGAAGACTACAAGGCCGGCGACCTGCTGGTCAGCGATCCCTGGTCCCAGGAGTTGCCGCCCAATGCGCCCACCGTCGCGGCGTACTTTGTGATTCACAACACCGGGGCGACCCCGGATCGCCTGCTCAGCGTCGACACGCCCGTGGCCGACAAAGCCGAGCTGCACGAGCATGTGATGCAGGGCGATCTGATGAAGATGCAGCAAGTGCCCAGCGTTGCCGTACCGGCCAAGGGCGATCTGACCTTCGCGCCCATGGCCTACCACGTGATGCTGCTGGGCCTCAAAGACCGCAGCCTGCTGGCCGATGGCAAGCAATTCCCACTCACCCTGACCTTTGAAAAATCCGGCAAGGTCGAGGTGCAAGTGTCGGTCCAAAAAGTGCCGCCGATGGCCGCCCACGCGCATAAGCACGCCCAATAGGCCAACACTCGATGGGCGCCCCCCGCGCCAGGCTCTCTCCACATCACCGCGTGAAGCGCGGCAGTTGGATCAGCCTGTTCGCCATGCTGATGATCTTTATCGGTCCGCTGATTTCCCAAGCGATGCCGATGGATCATCACGCCGGTATGTCGATGCCGATGAGCATGTCCATGGATATGGACATGTCGGGCGACCACGGCGAATCCCATCACCCCAAAGCCCCCGACGATCATCACGCGCTCTGGGCCAAGTGCGGTTATTGCGACCTGCTGTTCAGTTGCCCCGCCCTGCCCGGCAGCCTTTCATTCGTGGCCCTCGGTACCCCGCCGCCGGCCAATGCCCTCACCCCCGCCACGCGCCTGGGCCATGCCCGGCAGAGCATCTTCCCCGGCGCCCGCAGCCGTGCGCCGCCCATCGCCTCGTAAACACCAAGCACCGTTACTTCACCCCGGCCGACTTTAGACAGACAGCCGCAGGCTGCTGGCCGTGTTGTTTACGATTGATTGATGGAATTTGTCATGTCCAGGTTTACTGCTGACTCCCGCTTGGGAAGTACTTCTGTGCTCGCTGCCCTATGCGGCGCCCTGCTCGCCCCCCACGCTCAGGCCGATGAGCACGCCGAGCATGAGCTGACGCCCACGGTGATCACCGCCATCGCGCCCAGCTCGCCGCTGACCGTGGTCACCAACCCCAAAGACCCGCGCCAACCGGTGCCCGCCAGCGACGGCGGCGACTACCTCAAGACCATCCCCGGCTTCGCCCTGGTGCGCAACGGCGGCACCAATGGCGACCCGGTACTGCGTGGCATGTTCGGCTCGCGCCTGAATATCCTCACCAACGGCAGCATGATGCTCGGCGCCTGCCCCGGCCGCATGGATGCGCCCACGTCGTATATTTCCCCGGAGACCTACGACACGCTCACCGTGATCAAAGGCCCGCAAACCGTGCTCTGGGGCCCAGGTGCCTCGGCCGGTACGATCCTGTTTGATCGCGAGCCCGAACACTTCGGTGAGTTGGGCACACGGCTCAACGCGAGCGTGCTGGCTGGCTCCAACGGGCGCTTCGACAAGGTCATCGATGCCGCCGCTGGCGGGCCGCTGGGCTATGTACGGGTAATCGGCAACCAGGCCCACGCCGATGACTACAAAGACGGCAACAACGACACCGTCGCCTCGCGCTACGACAAATGGAATGGCGACGTGGCCGTTGGCTTCACCCCGGATGCCGACACCCTGCTGGAACTCACCGCCGGCCGTGGCGACGGCGAAGCGCGTTACGCCGGGCGTGGCATGGACGGTTCGCAGTTCCTGCGCGAAAGCCTCGGGCTGCGCTTCGAGAAATCGAATATTGGCGAGGTGCTGGATAAGGTCGAGGCCCAGGTCTACTACAACTACGCCGACCACGTGATGGACAACTACAGCCTGCGCACGCCGTCGGGGACCGGGATGATGGCCGGGCCGATGGCCTCCAACGTCGACCGTCGTACCCTCGGCGCGCGCATCAAAGCCACCTGGCGCTGGGCCGATGTGCAGTTGATCAGCGGCCTGGATGCGCAGACCAACGAACACCGCCAACGCAGCAGCATGGGCATCGACACCTACAAGGATTTGCCCAAGGTCAAGGACGCCAACTTCCACAACTACGGCGTGTTCGGCGAGCTCACCTGGTACGCCGCCGAGCGTGATCGCCTGATCACCGGCGCACGCCTGGACCGCGCCTCGGCCAAGGACTTTCGCCAGACCAGCGCCACCGCCAATGAAACCCGCGCCGACACGTTGCCATCGGGCTTCATGCGCTACGAACACGACCTGGTCAACAGCCCCACCACCCTCTACGCAGGCTTGGGCCACACGCAGCGCTTCCCGGATTACTGGGAGTTGTTCTCCCCCAACACCGGCGCGGTCGGTTCGGTGAATGCCTTCGACGGCGTGAAACCGGAGAAGACCACCCAACTCGATTTCGGCGCGCAATACAAAGCCGACAACCTTGAAGCCTGGGCCTCGGGCTACATCGGCCAGGTGCGTGACTTCATCCTGTTCGACTACCGGCCAGGCATGATGGGCACTACCTCGCAGGCCCGCAACGTCGACGCTCGCATCATGGGCGGTGAACTCGGCGCGGCGTACAAGCTGACGCCAAACTGGAAGGCGGACGCCACCCTCGCCTACGCCTGGGGCAAGAACAGCAGCGACGGCAAGGCCCTGCCGCAAATGCCGCCGCTGGATGCACGTTTCGGCCTGACCTACAGCGCAGACGACTGGAGCGCCGGCGCGCTGTGGCGGGTGGTCGCCGCACAAAACCGTATCGATCAGAACAAGGGCAACGTGGTCGGCAAGGACTACGACAAGAGCGGTGGCTTTGGCGTGTTCTCGTTGAATGGCGCGTATCGCATCAACAAAAACTTCAAGGTCAGCACCGGCGTCGACAACCTGTTCGGCAAGGCCTACGCCGAGCATTTGAACCTGGCGGGCAATGCCGGCTTCGGCTACCCGGCCAGCGACCCGCAGGCCATCAAGGAGCCGGGGCGCACCCTCTGGACCAAAGTCGACATGAGCTTCTAAAAGCATCGGGGGCAAGCCCCCTTCCCACAGTTGGAATGCATTCCACATGTGGGAGGGGGCTTGCCCCCGATGGCGGCCTGACCAACGACAAAAATTTTAGCTTTGCGGAGCATCCCTGATGACCACTCAAAACGTTTCCTTCTACAACCTGGCCTGGCGCTGGCATTTCTACGCCGGCCTGTTCGTCGCCCCTTTCATGGTGCTGCTGGCCCTGACCGGCATCATCTACCTGTTCAAACCCCAACTCGACCCGCTGATGTACGGCGACCTGCTCAAAGTGCAAAGCGCCGAGCACGCACTGAGCGCCGACGAGCAGTTGCAACGTGCCCAGGCGGCCTTTCCCCAGGGCAAGATCACCAAGTACCTGCCGCCGGCCGACACCACCAGCAGCGCGCAATTCGTGATGCACGACGGCGGGCGCGAAGTCACCGTCTTCGTCGACCCCTATCGCGGCACCGTACTCGGTGAACAGGATGCAAAAAACAACCTGCAAGCCATCGCCCGCGCCCTGCACGGCGAGCTGATGATCGGCACCGTCGGAGATCGCCTGATCGAACTCGCCGCCGGTTGGGGCGTGGTGCTGGTGGTGTCGGGCCTGTACCTGTGGTGGCCGCGCGGCAAGTCGTCGGCCGGGGTGTTATGGCCACGCTTTAACAGCCGCGGCCGGGTGTTCTGGCGCGATCTGCACGCGGTAGCCGGCTTCTGGGGCGCGGCGTTTTTACTGGTGATGCTGCTCAGCGGCATGACCTGGACCGGCTTCTGGGGCAAGCAATACGCCGACCTGTGGAACACCTTCCCGGCGGCGATGTGGAACACAGTGCCGCAGTCCGATCAGCAGGCACGCGTGCTCAACACCGCGACGCAACAGACCGTGCCCTGGGCCATGGAAAACACACCGATGCCGATGTCCGGCGACCACGCCGAACACATGAACCACGGCGCCATGCACGCCGCTCCCGCCGCGCCCACGGTACGCCTGCAACAGGTGGTGGATCTGGCCACTGCACGCAACGTCGAGCCCGGCTACAGCATCACCTTCCCCACCACCGCCGAAGGCGTGTTCACCGTCGCCGTATTCGCCAACGACCCACGCAACGACGCCACCCTGCACGTGGACCAGTACACCGGCAAGGTCCTCGCCGATGTGCGCTGGGAGCACTACAGCAACGTGGCGCGGGCCACCGAGACCGGGGTGATGCTGCACGAGGGCAAGATGTTCGGCTGGGTCAACCAACTGGTCGTGCTGGTGATCTGCCTGATGATTCTGCTCAGCGCCATCAGTGGCGTGGTGATCTGGTGGAAGCGCAAGCCCCAGGGCGGCCTGGGCGTTCCGCCGTTGCGCCATGACCTGCCGAAGTGGAAAACCGGCGTGGTCATCATGCTCGGCCTGGCGCTGGTCTTCCCGCTGGTGGGGGCTTCGCTGGTGTTGGTGTGGCTGCTGGATCGGCTGGTACTGGCGCGGTTCAACCGAGCAACCGGATGGCCGCCAACCGCCTCATGAGTCACCGGGCCACGCACCCTTACAGCGCGCGCTGTGCACCCTCCCGGAAAACAAGCGCCTACTTGGTGCGTCCGTGCTCGCAGAAGCCTCCCACAACCCGCGCAGCCGGCCCGTTCGTAATAGCAGGCACAGCCTTTGCAGTGCCCCCTTCAGTTCCCCAACCTACGCCCATAACAATGTTGAGTTCTGGAGATTGCACAATGAAGCGTCGCAGCTTGATCAAGGCTTTCACTTTGTCGGCATCCATTGCCGCGATGGGCATGACCTGGACCCTCCAGGCCGCCGAGACCATCAAGGTCGGCATCCTGCATTCGCTGTCCGGCACCATGGCCATCTCCGAAACGTCGCTCAAAGACATGGCGCTGATGACCATCGACGAGATCAACGCCAAGGGCGGGGTGAACGGCAAGATGCTTGAACCGGTGGTCGTGGACCCTGCCTCCAACTGGCCGTTGTTCGCCGAAAAAGGTCGGCAGCTGCTGACCCAGGACAAGGTCGCCGTGGTGTTTGGCTGCTGGACCTCGGTGTCGCGCAAATCCGTGTTGCCGGTGTTCGAAGAACTCAACGGCCTGCTGTTCTACCCGGTGCAGTACGAAGGCGAAGAGATGTCGCCGAACGTGTTCTACACCGGTGCGGCGCCGAACCAGCAGGCGATCCCGGCGGTGGAATACCTGATGAGCGAAGAAGGTGGCAGCGCCAAGCGCTTCTTCCTGCTCGGCACCGACTACGTGTATCCGCGCACCACCAACAAAATCCTGCGTTCGTTCCTGCATTCCAAAGGCGTGGCAGATAAAGACATCGAAGAGGTCTACACCCCGTTCGGCCATGCGGACTACCAGACCATCGTCGCCAACATCAAAAAATTCTCTGCCGGTGGCAAGACAGCGGTGATCTCCACCGTGAACGGCGACTCCAACGTGCCGTTCTACAAAGAACTGGCTAACCAGGGTTTGAAGGCCACAGACGTGCCGGTGGTGGCGTTCTCCGTGGGTGAAGAAGAACTGCGCGGCATCGACACCAAGCCGCTGGTGGGCAACCTGGCCGCCTGGAACTACTTCCAGTCGGTGGAGAACCCGGTCAACCAGAAGTTCGTCGCCGACTGGAAAGCCTACGCCAAGAAACACAACCTGCCGGGCGCGGACAAAGCCGTGACCAACGACCCGATGGAAGCCACCTACGTGGGCATCCACATGTGGGCCCAAGCGGCCGAGAAAGCCAAGTCCACCGACGTCGACAAAGTGCGTGAAGCCCTGGCCGGCCAGACCTTCGCCGCGCCGTCGGGCTTTACCTTGACCATGGACAAAACCAACCACCACCTGCACAAGCCGGTGATGATCGGCGAGATCCAGGCCGATGGGCAGTTCTCGGTGGTATGGCAGACCCAGGAGCCGATCCGCGCGCAGCCGTGGAGCCCGTACATTCCTGGCAATGACAAGAAGCCGGACTATGCGGTGAAGAGCAACTAAAGCCCCACCACAGGCCAAATGTGGGAGGGGACTTGCCCCCGATGGCGGTGTATCAGGCAATGCTTTTATCACTGAACCACTGCTATCGGGGGCAAGCCCCCTCCCACAGTTTTGACCGCGCATGACTAGGACATTTGTTTATGCCCACTGCCCTCCATCGCTATTTCCTGGCCTTGCTGCTGTTGCTGCCTTTCGCCGCACATGCCGGCGACGCCGAAGACTTCCTCGCCGCCAACCCGACCCAACAAGCCAAGCTGCTCCAGGACTGGGCCGCAACGCCTGACCCGGCACGCATCGAGCTGGTGGACGGCCTGCAACAAGGCCAGCTCACGCTCAACGGCGAGACCAGGACCGTGCGCCTGAACAACCGCCTGCGCGGCTTGATCGACAACGTGCAAGCCAGCCAACAACTGCTCGCCGCCGACCCCAAGGTGCGTCTGGCCGCAGCGGTTACCCTGCAAAAAAGCGCGCAACCTGCGCAGCTCAAGTTTCTCGACCAGCGCGTTGCCGCCGAAACCGATGAAGGCGTGCACACCGCCCTGAGCCTGGCCCTGGCCAACCTGCAACTGGTCGACCCCGACCCGGTGGTGCGCCTGGCCGCTGTGCGTTTGCTCGGCAGCACCGGCGACCCGCTCGCCCGCACCCGCCTTGAAGCGCTGCTCGCGCCCGGCGTCGAAACCGATGCCGCCGTGCACACCGCCGCCGAAACCAGCCTGGCCCAGGTCAAACGCAAACTGATGGTGGGCGAGATCCTCGGCCAGGCCTTCAGCGGCATGTCCCTCGGTTCGATCCTGCTGCTGGCCGCGCTGGGCTTGGCGATCACCTTCGGCCTGCTCGGCGTGATCAACATGGCCCACGGCGAGATGCTGATGCTCGGCGCCTATTCCACCTATGTGGTGCAGTTGCTGATGCAGCGCTACGTGCCGCAAGCCATCGAGTTCTACCCGCTGATCGCGCTGCCGGTGGCGTTTTTCGTCACCGCCGCCATCGGCATGGCGCTGGAGCGCACGGTGATTCGTCATCTCTACGGCCGGCCATTGGAAACCCTGCTCGCCACCTGGGGCATCAGCCTGATGCTGATCCAGGCCGTGCGCCTGGTGTTCGGCGCGCAGAACGTTGAAGTGGCCAACCCTGAATGGTTGTCCGGCGGTATCCAGGTGCTGCCCAATCTGGTGCTGCCGTACAACCGCATCGTGATTATCGCCTTCGCCTTGTTCGTGGTGGTGCTCACCTGGCTGCTGCTGAACAAGACGCGCCTGGGCCTCAACGTGCGCGCCGTCACCCAGAACCGCAACATGGCGGCCTGCTGCGGCGTGCCCACCGGGCGCGTGGACATGCTCGCCTTTGGCCTCGGCTCCGGCATCGCCGGCCTGGGCGGCGTGGCGCTGAGCCAGATCGGCAACGTCGGCCCGGACCTGGGCCAGAGCTACATCATCGATTCGTTCCTGGTGGTGGTGTTGGGCGGCGTCGGCCAGTTGGCCGGCAGCGTCACGGCGGCCTTCGGCCTGGGCATCGCCAACAAGATTCTGGAACCGCAGATCGGCGCCGTGCTCGGCAAGATCCTGATCCTCGCGCTGATCATTCTGTTTATCCAGAAACGCCCGCAAGGACTCTTCGCACTGAAAGGACGGGTGATCGACTGATGAACCAGCCATTGATGCTTACAGCCGCACAAAAGGCCGGCCCCAAGGCGACGATTGCCACCGGTGTGATCATCCTGATCCTGCTGCTGGCCTTGCCGTTGTGCTCTCTGCTCTCGCCGGAAAACCCGCTGCATGTGTCGGCGTACACCCTGACGCTGGTGGGCAAGATCCTCTGCTACGCCATCGTCGCCCTGGCCCTGGACCTGGTGTGGGGTTACGCCGGGATGCTGTCCCTCGGTCACGGTTTGTTCTTCGCCCTCGGCGGTTATGCGATGGGCATGTACCTGATGCGCCAGGCGTCCGGCGACGACCTGCCGGCGTTCATGACCTTTTTGTCGTGGACCGAAATGCCCTGGTACTGGGCCGGCACCGACCACTTCCTCTGGGCCTTGTGCCTGGTGGTGCTGGCGCCGGGTTTGCTGGCGTTGGTGTTCGGTTTCTTTGCCTTCCGTTCGCGGATCAAGGGCGTGTATTTCTCGATCATGACCCAGGCACTGACGTTCGCCGGGATGCTGCTGTTCTTTCGCAACGAGACCGGGTTCGGCGGCAACAACGGCTTTACCAATTTCCGCAGCATCCTCGGTTTCGGCATTACCGAGCCGGGCACGCGGGCGGTGTTGTTCCTGGCCACGGTGCTGCTGTTGGTCGCCAGTCTGTACATCGGCTGGCGCCTGGCGCTGAGCAAGTTCGGCCGGGTGCTGACGGCCCTGCGCGATGCCGAGAACCGCCTGATGTTCTGCGGCTACGACCCACGCGGCTTCAAGCTGTTCGTGTGGGTGTTGAGCGCGGTGTTGTGCGGCTTGGCCGGTGCGTTGTACGTGCCGCAAGTGGGCATCATCAACCCGAGTGAAATGTCGCCGACCAACTCCATCGAAGCCGCTGTGTGGGTCGCCTTGGGCGGGCGCGGCACCTTGATCGGCCCGTTGCTCGGCGCGGGCGTGGTCAATGGCATGAAGAGCTGGTTCACCGTGGCTTTCCCGGAATACTGGCTGTTCTTCCTCGGGGCGCTGTTCATCATCGTCACCCTGTATTTGCCCAAGGGCGTTATCGGCCTGCTGAAGAAATGAGGAACGTCATGCTCGAACCTATTTTTGATGCCGGCAGTGGCCGCGATGCCATCGGCATTGGCCAGGCTGCGGGCAAGGGCCTGAATACCCGCCACGGCACCATCCTGACCCTCGAAGACATCAGCGTCAGCTTCGACGGCTTCAAGGCACTCAACGACCTCAATCTCTACATCGGCGTTGGCGAACTGCGCTGCATTATCGGCCCCAACGGCGCGGGCAAGACCACGCTGATGGACGTGATCACCGGCAAGACCCGACCCAGTCACGGCAACGCCTGGTTCGGCGAAACCCTGGACCTGACCAGCATGAGCGAAGTGCAGATCGCCCAGGCCGGCATCGGCCGCAAGTTCCAGAAGCCCACGGTGTTCGAAGCCCTCAGTGTGTTCGAAAACCTGGAACTGGCGCAGAAGACCGACAAGTCCGTATGGGCCAGCCTGCGTGCCCGCCTGAGCGGCGAGCAGAAAGACCGGATTGATGAAGTGCTCGACACCATCCGCCTCACCGCCTCGGTGCATCGCCCGGCCGGGTTGCTGTCCCACGGCCAGAAGCAGTTCCTGGAAATCGGCATGCTGCTGATGCAAGACCCGCAACTGTTGCTGCTGGATGAACCGGTGGCGGGCATGACCGACGCCGAAACCGAATTCACCGCCGAACTGTTCAAGCGCCTGGCAGGCAAGCATTCGCTGATGGTGGTGGAACACGACATGGGGTTTGTCGGCTCGATTGCCGACCACGTGACCGTGTTGCACCAGGGCAGTGTGCTGGCCGAAGGGTCGCTGGAACAGGTGCAGGAAAACGAGCGAGTGATCGAGGTTTATCTCGGTCGCTGAATAGGTGTGGAAGGGCTACGAAACAAGAGCCAGGCACCTGCAGGATTTGAGGAGAGTGTGAACATGCTGCAAGTCGACAAACTGCACCAGTACTACGGCGGTAGCCACATCCTGCGCGGGCTTTCGTTTGACGTGAAGATCGGCGAAGTCACCTGCCTGCTCGGGCGTAACGGCGTGGGCAAGACCACCCTGCTCAAGTGCCTGATGGGCTTGCTGCCGGCCAAGGAAGGCGCGGTGAACTGGGAAGGCAAGGCCATCACCGGTTTTAAACCCCATCAGCGCGTACACGCCGGTATCGCCTACGTGCCCCAGGGCCGCGAAATTTTCGGGCGGCTGACGGTGGAAGAAAACCTGTTGATGGGGCTTTCCCGCTTTCCCGGCTCCGAGGCCAAGCAAGTGCCGGCGTTTATCTACGAACTGTTCCCGGTGTTGCTGCAAATGAAACATCGACGCGGCGGTGACTTGTCCGGCGGCCAGCAGCAACAGCTTGCGATCGGCAGAGCCCTGGCCAGCCGCCCGCGCCTGTTGATTCTGGATGAGCCCACCGAAGGCATCCAACCCTCGGTGATCAAGGAGATCGGCGCGGTGATCAAAAAGCTCGCCGCCCAGGGCGATATGGCGATTCTGTTGGTGGAGCAGTTCTACGACTTCGCCGCTGAATTGGCCGACCAATACCTGGTGATGTCCCGTGGTGAAATCGTGCAGCAGGGCCGTGGAGAAAATATGGAAAGCGAGGGTGTACGTGGTCTCGTAACCATCTAATCTGTAGCGTCCTAACGATAAGCATAAAGACATGAACCTGCCCGTTACCCCTGCCCTGTTCACCCCCAGCTGGCACGCCGAGCTGGAACTCGGCTACGCGCGTTTCGGCGACACCACGCGCCCGGTGATGCGCCGCCACCTCGGCCCGCTGCGGGTGCAAAAGCACCTGTACGCCGAAGGCCCCGAGGTGTGCCAGCACATCATCGTGCACCCGCCCGGCGGGATTGCCGGTGGGGATCGCCTGGACATCAGCGCCCATGTCGCCGAAGGGGCCTGGGCCCAATTGACCAGCCCCGGCGCGGCCAAGTGGTACCGCGCCAGCGGCCCGGCGTTCCAGCAACTCGAACTGACGGTCGAAGCCGGCGCGACGCTGGAATGGCTGCCCCAGGAGACCATCGTATTCAGTGCCGCCCAGGCCGAACTCACTACGCGCATCGACCTGCACGGCGATGCGCGGCTGTTCTACTGGGACGTGGTCGCCCTGGGCCGCCCGGCCAGTGGCGAGCGTTTCGACCTTGGGCACTTTCAATCGCACCTGGATATCCGCCGCGACGGCGAGTTGCTCTGGCACGAACGCCAGCGCATTGTCGGCGCCGATGGGTTGCTCGACTCACCTATCGGTCTCGATGGGCAACCGGTGTTTGCCACGTTGTTGGTGACGGGCGAGATCGCCCCCGAATTACTCGAAACCTGCCGCGCCCTGCCACATGCCGTGCGCGGCGACCTGACCCAACTGCCCGGCTTGCTGGTCGCTCGCTGCCTGGCCAGCGAGGCGCTGTTGGCACGGGGTTGGTTGATTGATTTATGGCGGCTGTTGCGCCCGGCGATGCTGGGCCGCGAAGCCGTTTCACCGCGAATCTGGAGCACATGAAGATCAACATGTGGGAGGGGGCTTGCCCCCGATGGCAGTGGGTCAGTGACAGATGTCTTGCCTGACGCTCCCCTATCGGGGGCAAGCCCCCACCCACAGGGATCTCCAGTGTTTTTTATGAATGTTGTTTGAAGGACCTTGAACCATGGACCTGACCCCACGGGAAAAAGACAAACTGCTGATCTTCACCGCAGGCTTGGTTGCCGAACGCCGCCTGGCGCGCGGGGTGAAGCTCAATTACCCGGAAACCATCGCCTACATCTCGGCGGCGCTGATGGAAGGCGCCCGCGATGGCCGCACCGTGGCCGACCTGATGCACTTCGGCACCACACTGCTCAGCCGTGAACAGGTGATGGAAGGCATCCCGGAGATGATTCCGGATATCCAGGTGGAAGCCACCTTCCCCGACGGCACCAAGCTGGTCACCGTCCACCAACCCATCGCGTGAGGCGCGGCCATGATTCGTGATGCGATTGAAAGCGACCTGCCAGCGATCCGCGCTATCTACAACGACGCGGTGCGCAACACAACGGCGATCTGGAACGAACAACCGGTCGACCTGGCCAACCGCTTGGCGTGGTTTAACGCACGCCAGGCCCAGGCGTACCCGATCCTGGTGTCGGTCGAGCATGATGAAGTCACCGGCTACGCCTCGTTCGGCGACTGGCGACCGTTCGAAGGTTTTCGCTACAGCGTCGAGCACTCGGTGTATGTGCGTAACGACCAGCGCGGCAAAGGCCTTGGCCCGCGCCTGATGGAAGCCTTGATCGAACGTGCGCGCAGCGGCGGCAAGTACGTGATGGTCGCCGCCATCGAAAGCGGCAACCAGGCCTCGATCCGCCTGCATGAACGCCTGGGGTTCGTCACCACCGGGCAGATGCCGCAGGTGGGTATCAAGTTCGGGCGTTGGCTCGACCTGACCTTTATGCAACTGGCCTTGAACCCGGGCGCCGAGCCGCCCAAGGAGTGAGATCGATGAGCGCTGCGCAACTGCGTCGAGTCAATGCAGAAAGTTTTGCCCATTACCGCGAGGGCCTGATTGAGCTGTTGCTGGATGCGGTCAAGCACGGCGCGTCGGTGGGCTTCATGGCCGACTTCGATGAGGCCCAGGCCCGCGAATACCTGCACAGCGTTCAGGCGAGCATCGAAGACGCCAGCCTGTTGCTGTGGGTGGTGGTGCGCGACGAACAGGTGCAGGCCAGCGTGCAGTTGGCGCTATGCCAGAAAGCCAACGGCCTGAACCGCGCCGAGGTGCAAAAACTGCTGGTGCACAGCCGCGCGCGGCGCCATGGCCTGGGCCAGCAACTGATGCACACCCTGGAACTTGCCGCACGCCAGCACAAGCGCGGCCTGCTGTACCTGGACACCGAAGCCGGCTCCGGGGCCGAAGCCTTCTACCAGGCGTTGCGCTACACCAAGATCGGTGAACTGCCCGATTACTGCCAAAGCCCGGACGGGCGCTACAGCCCGACCGCCATCTACTTCAAGACCCTGGGGCAACCTGCATGATTCCTGGTGAATATCAGATCCAGCCCGGCGAGATCGAACTCAACGTCGGCCGCCGCACCGTCACCCTGAGCGTGGCCAACAGCGGCGACCGGCCGATCCAGGTGGGCTCGCATTATCATTTTTTCGAGACCAACGACGCGCTGACGTTTGACCGTGCGTTGAGCCGAGGCATGCGCCTGAATATTCCGGCGGGGACTGCGGTGCGCTTTGAGCCGGGGCAAAGCCGTGAGGTGGAGCTGGTGGATTTGGGCGGTGGCAGGCGGGTGTTTGGGTTTGCCGGGCGGATCATGGGCGACCTTTAGGGCCTCATCGGGGGCAAGTCGAATCGTCGCACCGCCCCTCCCACCTTTGATTTGTGAACGCATTCAAATGTGGGAGGGGCGGTGCGACGATTCGACTTGCCCCCGATAGCGGTGTCACATTCAACATAATTTTTCCAGGGCAACCACACATGAAAATCAGCCGCCAAGCCTACGCCGACATGTACGGCCCCACCGTCGGCGACAAGGTGCGCCTGGCCGACACCGAGCTGTTCGTCGAAGTCGAGCAGGACTTCACCGTCTACGGCGAAGAGGTCAAATTCGGCGGCGGCAAGGTGATCCGTGACGGCCAGGGCCAGAGCCAATTGCTCGCCCATGAAGTGGTCGACACGCTGATCACCAACGCACTGATCATCGATCACTGGGGCATCGTCAAGGCCGACGTCGGCTTGAAGAATGGCCGCATCCACGCGATTGGCAAAGCCGGCAACCCGGACATCCAGCCCGGCGTGACCATGGCCATCGGCGCCAGCACCGAAGTGATCGCCGGTGAAGGCATGATCCTTACCGCGGGCGGCATCGACAGCCATGTGCACTTCATTTGCCCACAGCAGATCGAAGAAGCGCTGACCAGCGGCGTCACCACCATGATCGGCGGCGGCACGGGGCCGGCCACCGGCACCAACGCCACCACCTGCACGTCGGGCCCGTGGCACCTGGCGCGCATGCTGCAAGCCAGCGATTCGTTCCCAATGAACATCGGCTTTACCGGCAAGGGCAACGCGAGCCTGCCGGAGCCGTTGATCGAGCAGGTCAAGGCCGGTGCTATCGGTTTGAAGCTGCACGAAGACTGGGGCACCACGCCTGCCAGCATCGACAACTGCCTGAGCGTCGCTGACCAATATGACGTTCAGGTAGCGATCCACAGCGACACACTCAACGAGTCCGGCTTCGTCGAAACCACCCTCGCCGCACTCAAAGGCCGTACCATTCACACCTACCACACCGAGGGTGCCGGAGGTGGTCACGCGCCGGACATCATCAAGGCCTGCGGTTTCCCCAACGTGCTGCCCAGCTCCACCAACCCGACGCGGCCATTCACCCGTAACACCATCGACGAACACCTGGACATGTTGATGGTCTGCCATCACCTGGACCCGAGCATTGCCGAAGACGTGGCCTTCGCCGAAAGCCGCATCCGCCGCGAGACCATCGCCGCCGAAGACATCCTGCACGACCTCGGCGCGTTCTCGATGATCAGCTCCGACAGCCAGGCCATGGGCCGCGTCGGCGAAGTGATCACGCGCACCTGGCAGACCGCCGACAAGATGAAAAAACAGCGCGGCGCCTTGCCCGGCGATGGCCCCGGCAACGACAACTTCCGCGCCAAAAGGTACATCGCCAAGTACACCATCAACCCGGCGATCACCCATGGCATCAGCCATATCGTCGGTTCCATCGAGGTGGGTAAATGGGCTGACCTGGTGCTGTGGCGCCCGGCGTTTTTCGGCATCAAGCCGACGCTGATCCTCAAGGGCGGCGCGATTGCGTCGAGCCTGATGGGCGACGCCAATGCGTCAATCCCGACCCCGCAGCCGGTGCACTACCGCCCGATGTTCGCCAGTTTCGGCAGCTCACTGCACGCCACCAGCCTGACCTTTATCAGCCAGGCAGCATTGGAAGCCGGGTTACCGGAAGCCTTGGGTTTGAAAAAGCAGATTGCGGTGGTCAAGGGGTGTCGCGAGGTGCAGAAAACCGACCTGATCCACAACGATTACCTGCCGGACATCGAAGTGGACCCGCAGACGTATCAGGTCAAGGCCGATGGGGTGTTGCTGTGGTGTGAACCGGCTGACGTACTGCCGATGGCGCAGCGTTACTTCTTGTTCTGACTCGACCTGCTGTGGTGAGGGAATTTGCTCCCTCACCACAGTGATTCAGAAGTTCTCGCGTGGGTTGAAGTTGGCTTGCTTGGCCAGCGCCTGCCACAGCGCGATGGTCTCGTTGTCAGCCTGCTTGGGCATCACGGCCTTGAGCTGCACGTACAGGAAGCCACGTTCGCCGGCCTTGTTCAGCAAGCCATGACCCCTGGCGCGCATGCGCTGGCCGTTCTGGCTGCCGGCCGGCACCTTGAGGTTGATCTTGCCGGTGAGGGTCGGCACGGTCACTTCCGCCCCCAACGCCAACTCCCACGGAGCCAGGGGCAAGGTGATCACCAGGTTTTCGCCTTCCACTTCAAACTTGGGGTGCGGCGCAAACTTGATGATCAAGTACAGGTCGCCATTGGCCCCGCCGCCAATCCCCGGCGCGCCCTGGCCTTTGAGGCGGATGCGCTCACCGTCGGCCACGCCGGCAGGGATCTTCACGTTCAGGCTCTTGGTGGTGTTGCTGACGTGCCGGCCCGAAGCGTCATATTGCGGCACCTGGAAGGTGACCTGCTTGGACTCGGTGGACAGCGTCTCTTCCAGGAACACCGACAGTTGCATCTCCACGTCCTGGCCTTTACGCCCTGTGGGTCGGCGCTGGCCGCCACCAAACGCATCGCCGCGCGAGCCGAAGATCGAACTGAAAAAGTCCGAGAAGTCGCCCGCGTCCTGGCCGCCACCAAAGCCGCCACGGCTCTGCCAGCCCGGCGGCCCCTGGAACGGCTGGCCATGCTGGCCGTATTTGCGCAGTTCATCGTATTCGGCGCGTTTGTCGGCACTTTTCAGGGCTTCATAGGCCTCGGACGCATCTTTGAACTTGGATTCGGCATCCTTTTCCTTGCTGACGTCCGGGTGATATTTACGCGCCAGCTTGCGATAAGCCGACTTGATCTCCTTGTCGTCAGCCGTCGGCTCGACACCGAGAATCTTGTAATAGTCTTTGAAATCCATGGGGGCATCACCATCCGTTATCGATATCGCGCAGCCCGCCACACGGCACACCATGGCTGGCAGCCTGGGAATTGATGTCAGGGCGCGTCATAAGTTGAGCGGCGGCACACAGGTTCAATGCAATGGCTGTGTACCGCCTGGATATGCCCACAAGATTGGGGCAAAACGCGGTCTTTCAAGATGCAATACCGCTATTTTCGACGACGGACGGGTTACCGACCTGAGCAGGATCAAGCGAACAGCTTTTTTATCATCCCCTCGGTGTATTGGTAGTCCATTCGCAGTTCGGTGCCCGCGGCGATATCTTCAGTGGCGAAAAGGGTGTTGAGGATGAACGGCTTGCGCTTTATCTGCGCCCCTGGCCCCACGCCCAGCCACATGTCGGCCTCAACATCAAACCCCACTGTCTCGATGTTATAGCCACCTGGCGCCTGGCGCAGCGGCTTGCCGTTTTCGTCATATTCAAAGTGGGTGTTTATTCGCGACAGAATATTGTCCCCCGACAAATGAATCGGCACCTCCTTCAAAACGTTACCCTCGGCGACCCTCTGGCTGCCCACCTTCATGGTGTAGGTCTGGCCGCCCTGGCCGAAGATCCCCGACGGCAGTACGGTGCCGCCGTATACACCAACGATTTCCCCTTTGGCGATACGCCGGTTGGCCACCACCATGGACTGGCCGATCAACGCCTTTTCACCAGGCACTTTCACATCCTGCGCCGTGAACGTGCGCAGTTGCAGTTGCGCTTCATAGCGTGCACCGACGTGCTCATACCCTTCGAACTGGATGTAGGGTTTGACCTGCGCGGAGGTGTATTGCGTGTCGGATTCCAAGGCCACTCGCCTCTCCAGGGTTCGGATACGGATCGGCCTGCCCTGGTAATCCCGGAGTGGGTACTTGCCGTTGTTGGCGCGGATGTAACTGCCTACCGGATTCGGGTTGGCCGTAAAGTGCACTTCTTGGCGCATGTAACTGAGTTCTGCCGCTGTATAGGGCTTGACCGGCATGGATTCCGACGCGTCGACAAACTCATCGTCAGACCCCGGCTGCACCATTCCGCCCGCCAGGCCTCGACGCCGCCACACACCATTGACGTCAGGCTTGGCGACGATTGCGCTGCTGGTCAAACGCAAGGGGTTATCCGCCGCTTGTACCCATAACACGTAATGCTCGCCATCACCCGCATCGGGCATGCTTGCCACGAAGTAGCGCTTGCGATTGAAGTCGATGGCTTGTGCCTGGGACAGTTGCAAGCCGTTGCCATCGCTGTCCACCAACACTTCAAGGCTCGCTGTCGGCACCAGCGCCTGCACCACTTCATCGCGGCTCAAGCGTTCGATCAATTGTGCTTCCTCAATCTCGAACTGCGCCTGCAATGCCTTGACCTTGGTGTCGTAGGTCGCACGGGGCAGCGTCCCGGCATCGAAGTCGCGCTGCAAGGCTTCCATTTGTTCGTGATGGGGTTCGTTCTGTGCTTCAAACTGCGCACGGTATTTATTCGCCACATAGTCTTTCCAGAAGTCTCTGGCGAGCATGGCTTGCAACTCCTGGGCGGAGTTATCCAGGCTGAGCACCCGTTGGCAGGCCGCATCAAGCATGGCCTGGCTCACATTGCCGAACTGGACAAACCGGGCCTGCTGCGGTTGGCCGGGCAATTCAAGGCGATCCTTGAGCCCATGACGATACGCCATGCGCACCTCCACCTCTTCCACGGCCCTCAAGGCGCTCTCTCGTTGGGCGGGGGTCAAGCCTTCACGCACGTTGATCGCGGCCCTGCGCTGGTCGATATCCTCCAAGGCGATCTTTTCCAGCTCATCGAGACGGAACAGCCCCTTGGACAGCTTCAGCAGGGCCGCACCCTGGGTCGAGTCCAAGGCAAGTGCCTTGGCGTTGTAGGTCGTCAGCAGGATCTCCAGGTTGCTGAAGGTCAAAGCCGCCCGGTCACAGCAGGCCGCCCGCCCCGCCCACTCGAACATCTCCTTGCGCAACTGCTCGGACTCGTTGCTGTTTTGCGTGATGCCATCGATCACCTCCCAGATCCGGCGCTGCAAGTCCTCACGCCCGGCAGGCGCTATTTCCAGGTCCCGGAGCACTTCAAAGAAGCCGTCCGAACCCGGCAACGCGCGCAGGGTGGACCACTGGAGCCGGCGCTGCGCCAACTGCTCAGTGGAAGAGCCCGTGGACCAGCGCCGAAACGGAGCATCCGCGCCATGCAACACCACCGGGCCATCCACCGCACTCGTCACGCTGGCGACCAATCGATTGGCTGCTTGCTCGGTGGCGGTGAGCCGGTCGCCGTAGGCGCTGATGCGTGACGAGAGTATCGCCGCCGAGTCGGCAGTCAGGCGGATCCGGTTGTTTTGCAGGGACAAGCGGGTCAAGCCATGCATCTGCCCGACCGCCGGCGGTAGCTCACGCAACTGGTTATTCGACAAGTCGAGCCAGCGCAACCCGCGAAAACGCGCGAGGAACCCTTCCGGCGAGGTTCGAAGGTTCATATTGCTCAGGTTGAGCGAACCCACATGGCTGAAATCCGCGTCCAGGTCAGGCAGGCTCGGCAGGTTCAGATCACTGAGGTTCAACTCCAGGCCGAAAGGTTCGCCATCATTGGTGAGCTGTTGCGGGGTTTCTTGCCTCCAGCAGCGCAAGATGCGGTCCCAGGCCTGGCGGCGGTCACGCAAAGACCCTGCGTCATTGGCACGCTCGCCGACACGCACATAGCGCTGGCGCTCACCACCGCCTGAAAATGCCCATTCGTTCAACTGCTTGAGCAGCACGGAATGCTCTTGCCAGAGGCGGTTCAGCTGCGCCTCGGCCCCTTCACCCCAGGACCAGATAAGCGCCCTGGCCTTCTGCACGGAGTACTCGGGGTACATGTACTGCACCTTATCGATACGCGGATTTTTACTGTCGAAAGCGCCCTCCAGTGCCCCTTGCAACAGGTCGGGTCGAGACCGGGCCAGGTCCTGCCAGTACTTATCGAAGGTTTTCCAGTAATCGGGGGGGAAGCGATTATTCTCGAGCAAAGTGACATTGTTGATCCGTACCACGGTTTCCAATTGATCCGCGGGCGGCACCAGGTTGTCCTGCGGTACCTGTTGCAGAAGGTTTTGGCGCAGGTCGAGACGCTCCAGCCCGGCCTGTTCTCTCAACCCCGAGGGCCAACGCTCGATGCGCGTCCAATACAGATTCAGCTCTCTCAAATGGGGCATGCCACTGAAGTCTGGCGTTACGCCCAATGGGTTACTCGAAAGGTCGAGCACTTGCAGCGCATTGAGATCGCTTAACAGTCCAGCGCTGTGTTCGGTCAACTGCAAGCCATTGGCGTTCAGCTTCAACGACGTGAGCTGCTTCATGTCGCCAATCACCGCAGGCAGATCGGTCATTTCGGCCCCGGTGATGCTCAAGCGGTTCAACTCGGTAAAGTTTTCGAGGAACAACGCAGTGGAATCTCCACCCCATGTAACATTCGACAACACCAATTCCCGGACATGGTCGAAGCCTGCTTTTATGGCGGGTATATCCACCCGATAGAAGCTGTCCCTGGGCACGCGAACGTGCAACTGGCTCCCGGTCTCACGGCGCCAGCAGCGTTTGATCTCTTCGCTCACACGCCACTCAACGCTATGAGGGTTCAGGGCCTGCGGCCCTCTTGCTTGCGCCCAGACCTTCAAGGTTTTCTTCAGGGTGCGGTACTCCAACTCACGGCGGCTCAACTCGCCCCGCACGTCTTCACCCAGCGATTCGATGAACGCCGTGACCTGCTCGTCGCTGAAGGTTGGAAACAACCGCCGTACCCGCTCCGCCGGGGAGCGAAGCACATTCCCCGCCGTCCTTAACAACTGGCGCACCCCAGGCGCGCCGCCCAACAGCCTGGCCATCGGGTCGTAGTCAGGCTTGCGCAACGGATTCTCCTCCAGCACCGTGCGCAACGGTTCTCGCGGTAACGGGCTGCGTTGGATCGCCTGCTTGAGCTCAACGGCACTGCTCAAGCCCAGGCGCTGGCGTTCAGCGAGCGCCAATTGTTCCCAGATAGCGCTGTAGAAATCGCCGGGCATGGAGGCTTGGAAGTCGCCGCTTTCCAGCAGCACCAGTGTGCGTTTATGCGCAAAGTCAGGCGAGCCGATGGCATCCAGCACCGTGCCTTCAGCCGAATACTGACGCAGCTCGATGCGCGAACCCCGGTGCCAGCCCGGCAGGGTTTCCAGGGTGCGCAAGGCCAGGCGCTGGCTATCGAGGTGCGTCTGGGTGTCCAGGTGCAACCCTTCGTAGGCACGGGCCACCCGGGTTTCCTGAGCACACCATCGGGCTTGCGTGGCCAGGGGCTCAGGCAAGCGGCGGGTGCTGCGAAAGGCCTGCAACTGATCGGTCGTCGCCCCTTGCAGCACACGCTCGGCGACCGGTGCGGGCAAGGCCGGGTAGGTATCCAGCAGACGTTGCACATCGGCATCGGGCGCAGGGTTCAGCGCTTGGTAGCGTTGTTCCAGCAACGGCCCCTTGAGGCTGTCAACGGCATCGCCGAGATAGTGGCGCAGCTTGCCGGCGCGCACCTCCAGCGACTCCTCGGGGCTGCCGGGAAACGCCTTGAGCAGCGGGTCGACACCCTGCAACGTATACAACAACTCGCGCAGCAAACCGCCCCGGGCCATGGCGCTTTCGGTCACCACCATCACGCGCTTGCTGGCTGAAGCCGGGGCATCGGGTGTCTCCCAGAGCACCTCGCCCCGGGGGCCGATGACTTTCAGCGCCACGTTGTCAGGCAACAGGCCGAAGCGTTGAAGCAGGTCAAATTGCAGCTTGGGTTCGGCTTTCGAGTACACCAAGGGGTCACTGCTTCTGATGCGCTCGGCAAAGGTGGTGAGCTGCTGGTGCAGTTCGAAGCGTTTGAGCGTGTCTTCCAGTAACCACGGCAACGGCTCGTGATGGACTGCGGCCTGGCGCAACACGTCGGTGTCGACACCGCTGATGCGCAGCGGGTCCGCCTGATCGCCAAGCCCGAGGCGCTTGAGCAAGGTCGGTTCATCCCAGGTCAGCGGTTCTTCCAGCTCATGGCTCCACACCCCGTTGTGGTTGTGCTCCAGCTCTGGGGTATAAGCGCCGGAGCGGGTCGGGTGCTGGATGCGGTAATCGCCGGTGAGGGGGTCTTGCTTGACCTGATAATGGGCGTCCTCGAATGCCACCAGTTGCTGCCCGTCATGCTCGTACAGGCCCAGCGCGTTGGCCTTGGCCTCGGGCGCCGGTTTGACAGGCGATTCGTAGGGCGCCAGGTCAGGGTTCCACAGCACCTGCTTACCGGACGGCATCGTCACAGGTTTGAGATGCTCCACCGCGCTTTGCCATTTGACGGCTGGCAACACCTTGGCGCCGGTGGCAATAAACGCCACGTTCAACGCCACCGACGCAAAATGCGCCCACATTTGCCGCGCCTCGCCTTGCCCATAGGCCTCTATCCCTTCAAAGACTTCGTAGCACATCTGCGACGCGCCCACGGCCAACATGATCGGCCCCAACCCTGGCACCACGAAGGCCGCCAGGTTGAACACGCTGACAGCGGCGTCGAAAAAGCTTTCCAGACGCTCCAGCCGCGCCTTACGGCCCTCGTCCTCGGTGGGTACGGCCACGGCCCGCGCATCACTCAAGATCTTGCTGATATGTGCCTGGCGACTGAGCTGCCAGAGGTCACCACTGAGGAGGAAGCCGTCCATGGGCAAATGCACCAACGGCGTACGCAGCGGATAATCCGTCCCGCCGTTGCCATTATCGGCGGGCTGGTACAACCGGTTGAAACGCGCGAAAAAACCGCCTTGCTCGCGCACTGGCACAAAGCGGCTGAAAAAGCGTCGATAGGATGCGCTGTGCAAGCGCATGCGCAGGTCGACCATGAACTCGCCACTCGAAGCGTACTCCTTGACCGGCTGTTGCGGGTCGCCGGGTAGGTAAACCACCAGGCGCTCGGTACGGTCCGAACGTTCACGGTTTGGCCCGATCAGCAGCGGCCCCACCAGCACACTGTCCAGTACCTTGAGCGCGGCGTAGGTGACCGGCTTGCCCGTCAGCTTCGGCGTGCCGGAACCGGCCACCACCTGTTTGAGCATCTGGTAGGCATCGGCGCTCAACGCGCCGTTTAACTGCAACCGGGCGATCTCGATGCTCAGCGCCAATTGCTGGCGTTGATGCTCCTCAAGCAATTGCTCCAGCGCCTCGCGCTCTTGGGCGGCGTCGGGTTCGACCACCGCCTTGATGTGCTTCTGGTATTGCGCGCCGAGGTCCAGGGAGCGGCACAGTTTGGCGAATTCATGGGGCTTGATCGCCACCGCGTGGGCGCTGACGGCGGCGAATGTCGCAATGATGTGGGGGTTATCGGGATTCCAGCGGGTAATGAGTTGGCAATCGTTGCACGGCGATGGCTGTTCTTCATCGGCCTCGAAATTGGCCAGAGCCGCTTCCAGCAGGGATGTACCACGGTAGGTGTAAGTCAGGCTGGGGTCGTTTTGCTGCTCAAGCACAAAGGCCCCGTAGAAATCGTCGCGAGCACCTTTGTAGGCGTATTTGCGCACGAGGAACACATTGCGTACATCCAACTCCAGGTTGAACTGCTTTTTGATTGCGTCCTTGAGCGGCTGCTCGGCGAACGCCAGGATGTCGTCGATCTGGCCAAGATGCTCTTCGATTGAATTGAGGGTTTCGCGAAAACGTGTGTGCTGCTCGGCCAGGGTGGTTTTGTCTTGGTGAGTCGCGGCCAGGTACCAGGAAGGAATGTCCATCTCGTGCTGGCCCAGCTCTTCCTGGCGCTGGGTCGTGCCATCCAGGAACCAGCTTGGCACGCGTTGTTTGAGGAAGTCGTAGTGCACGCCGCGCAGGTCGGCGGTAAAGGTTGCATCAGGCATAGCGGTTCATCCGTGAGCGGTAAAACCGCAGCCTAGCCAAACCCCGGCAGGTTCAAGACGTAGCTATGTAGCGCGAATGCCGGTGGATTTACGGATCACCGGTCTACGCATCCGCGCGCCAGTGGCATACACTGCGCGGCCGTTTTTTGCCCGGAACCTGTGAGACATGAAAAACGCATCCCCAGCCCGTGCCTGCGGCATCGACTTCGGCACGTCCAACTCCACCGTCGGCTGGATCCGCCCCGGCGAGGAGACGCTGATCGCGCTGGAGGACGACAAGATCACCCTGCCGTCAGTGGTCTTTTTCAACTTCGAGGAGCGCCGCCCGGTATACGGTCGCCTGGCGCTGCACGAATACCTGGAGAACTACGAAGGCCGCCTGATGCGCTCGCTCAAGAGCCTGCTGGGTTCCAAGCTGATCAAGCACGACACCAGCGTATTGGGCACGGCGATGCCGTTTACCGACCTGCTGGCGCTGTTTATCGGCCAGCTCAAGAGCCGCGCCGAAGCCACCGCCGGCCGCGAGTTCGAAGAAGTGGTGCTGGGCCGCCCGGTGTTTTTTGTCGATGACGACCCGATGGCCGACCAGGAAGCGGAAAACACCCTGGTCGACGTGGCGCGCAAGATCGGCTTCAAGGACATCTCGTTCCAATACGAACCGATCGCCGCGGCCTTCGACTATGAGTCCACCATCGAGAAAGAAGAGCTGGTACTGATCGTCGACATCGGCGGTGGTACGTCCGACTTCTCGCTGGTACGCCTTTCCCCGGACCGCCGCCACAACGACAACCGCCAGGACGACATCCTCGCCACCGGCGGCGTGCACATCGGCGGTACCGACTTCGACAAACAGCTCTCGCTGGCCGGCATGATGCCGCTGTTCGGCTACGGCAGCCGCATGAAAAGCGGCGCCTACATGCCTACCAGCCACCACATGAACCTGGCCACCTGGCACACCATCAACTCGGTGTACTCACAAAAATCCCAGCTGGCCCTGGGCAGCATGCGCTACGACATCGAAGACACCGGCGGCATCGACCGCCTGTTCAAGCTGATCGAACAGCGCGCCGGGCACTGGCTGGCCATGGAAGTGGAAGAGACCAAGATTCAACTCACCCATGAAGACAGCCGCCACGTGGCGCTGGATCGGGTTGAGCCTGGGTTGAGCGTGGACCTGAGCCGCGCACTGTTCGAGTCGGCCATCGACGGGCTGCTGGAGCGCGTGCGTAACAGCGTGACTCAGTTGCTGACCGATGCTTCGGTGGATGTAGCGCAGGTCGACACGGTGTTCTTCACCGGCGGTTCCAGCGGCATCCCGGCCCTGCGCCACAGCATCTCGGCGATGCTGCCGAATGCGCGGCATGTAGAAGGGAATATCTTTGGCAGCATTGGTAGCGGGTTGGCGATTGAGGCGAGCAAGCGCTACGGCATCTGATAGGACCTGATTTCACTGATGCTGCAAATCCAATGTGGGAGGGGCAAGCCCCCTCCCACAGTTACATCAGACCATCCCGCCGAGCTTCAGCTCACTCTTCAGGTACGCATAGTAAATCGGCCCCGCCACCACGCCCGGCAGCCCGAATGCGGCTTCGAACACCAGCATCGCCAGCAGCAATTCCCACGATTTGGCGCTGATTTGCCCACCGACGATCCGCGCGTTGAGGAAGTACTCGACCTTGTGGATCACGATCAGATAGCCCAACGCCGCCACCGCCACCCAGATCGACAGCGACAGCGCGACGATGGTGATCAGGGTGTTGGACATCAGGTTGCCGATCACTGGCAACAGGCCGAGCAGGAAGGTCAGTACGATCAGGGTTTTGGTCAGCGGCAGGTGAATGCCGCACAGCGGCAGCACCACGGCGAGGAACACGGCGGTGAAGGCGGTGTTGAGCGCAGCGATCTTGATCTGGGCGAAGACGATGTTGCGAAAGGCCTGGACCAGCAGGTGCAGGCGGTCGAACAGTGCAGCGGCCAGGGGTTTGCGTTTGGTCAGGTCGGGCACGCGCTGCAGGGCGATGATCGCGCCGAGCACCATGCCGATCAGCAGGGTGACGAACATGTGCGCGGCGTCCTTGCCGACCAGTTGCAGTTCGCTCAGGTGCTTGCTCAGCCACTCGCCGATGGCCACGCGAAATTCGGCGGCGCTGGCCGGCAGGTAGGCGTCGAGGAACGGCGGCAGTTGGCCGCGTGCGCGGTCGACCACGCCCATGAATTTGTCGAGGGACGCTCCGGGGTTTTCTGCTTCGTGGAGCAGGAAGCTGATGGCCCCGGCGAAGATCAGGGCCAGCACGCTGACGATCAGGGTGCCAAGCAACGCCACCGCCAGCCAGCGGGCGCGGCGGCCTTCGATCAGCCGTTGCAGTTGGGGGGTGAGCATGTTGACCAGTTCATAGACCAACAGGCCGGCCAGCAGGCTGGGCAGCAATTTCAGCGGCAATACGAGGAGCAATCCGCCGAAGATGATGATGTAGCTGGCCAGCAACAACACATGACGCTGAGAAAACGTTGGCATACAGCCTCAAAACGAACGGCGTTAAAGGATGGGCAGTCTGCCAGCCTTGAAGGAATCAAGCGAGTGGATAGGTGGTGAATGCGATCAAGTGTGGGAGGGGCTCCCACATTTGATCGTCGGCGCCTGCGAAATCGTGATCAACCTTTGAGGCAGGTGCTCATGAACGTCTTGCGCGCATCGCCGGTCAGCGCTTTGGTTTTCGCCGACGCATTGCAATCCTTCATCTTCTGCTGCTGCGGCGTCAGGGTCTTGGCGTCATTGGCCGCCGGGGCCGACAGGCAGGTTTTCATGAAGGCCTTGCGGTCGTCGCCCTTGAGCGTCTTGGTGGTGGCTTCGGCATTGCAGGTGGTCATCTTGTTTTGCTGGGCGGTGGCGGCAAAGCCTTGGGAACACAGCAACAGGCCCATCATCAACAACGGAATACGCAGCATCTTCATGGAGTTTTCTCCCGGTTACCACGCCGAGGGGCGCGGCCTATGCGCAGTGTAGTCAAAGCCTGTTACATCTTCATCCACGGCGAATATTCGTCCGGCGATACTGCTCCGGCGTACAGCCGGCGTGGCGCTGGAACATCGCGATAAATGCCGAGGCGGTGCTGTAGCCGAGGTCGAACGCCACCTGTTGCACGCTGCGCTCGCTGTCGAGGGCTTCGATGGCCGCGAGGTAGCGCAGGCGCTGGCGCCATTCACCGAAGCTCATGCCCAACTCGCGCACAAACTGGCGCGCCAGGGTGCGTTCACTCACGTGCACCTGCTCAGCCCATTGCGCCAGCGGGCGGTTGTCGCCAGGGTCGGCCTGCATGCCTTCCAGTACGCCGAGCAACCCTGAATGACGGGCATAGGGCAGGAAACCGTCGTGGATCGGTGCCTGCCGTAGTTGATCCACCAGTACCTGGGCCAGGCGGATGTCGGCTTCGGTGTGCGGGATATTCACATCACGCCGGGCGAAGTCGCGCAGGATCGCCTTGAGAATATCGCTGATGGCCAGGGTGCAAGGCTGGGGCGGTAGTTGCTCGCAGAGCGCGGGGGCCAGGCCCACGGAGTGATAGACAATCGCCTGGGCGTTGTAGGAACTGTGCTCAGTATTGGGTGGGATCCACACCGCGTACTGCGGCGGCGACATAAACCGGTTGCCCGCCACTTCCATGCGCATCACACCGCTGGCGGAGTAATCCAGCGATCCCCAGAAATGCTTATGCGGCGTGCATTCGGTGTCGGGGGCGAAGTCGGAATACCGGAAGTACACCGGGCTCGGCAGGCTGCGAAAATCCGCAAGGCGTACGGTATGTCTGGCCATATTGTCTGGATGCAAAGGTGATTTGTCTGGATCGAAGTATAGGCTTCGATCCAGACAAGGGATAATCCCGCTTCATCAACACACTTGGTTTCTTTCGATGCAATACGCGTATCCCCTGCTGGCCATTTTTATCTGGGCCGGCAACACCGTGGTCAACAAACTGGCCGTGGGTGCGATCTTCCCGTCGGAGATCGGCTTTTACCGCTGGCTGCTGGCGGCGCTGCTGTTCACGCCATTTATGCTTAAGCCAGTGATCGCCCATTGGGCGCAGATTCGCCCGAACCTGGGCAAGATCGTCATCCTCGGCGTGCTGGGCATGGCCGTATACCAAAGCCTGGCGTATTACGCCGCGTCCCTGACCACCGCCACCAACATGGGCATCATCCTGTCGCTGATGCCATTGATGGCGCTGACGGCGGCGATCATCAGCCTCGGCCAGCGCCTGACCTTCGGCGCGCTCACCGGCGCGGTGCTGTCGTTTGCCGGCGTGGTCGTGGTGGTGTCGTCCGGCAGCCTGGGCGCGCTGTTGCAGCATGGCGTCAACCTGGGCGACGCCATGATGCTGGTCGCCACATTGGCCTACGCGGTCTACAGCACACTGCTGAAAAAATGGCAGCTGCGCCTGCCGCCGCTGGTGTTGCTGTATTTGCAGATACTGGTGGCCGTGCTGGTGTTGTTTCCGCTGTTCCTGTTCTCGGCCAAAGCCGGCCTTGGCTGGGCGAATATCCCGCTGGTGCTGTACGCCTGCTTGCTGGCATCGATGCTCGCGCCATTGGCGTGGATGCATTCGGTGAAGACCTTGGGGCCAAGTCGTACCACGCTGTTTTTCAACCTGCTGCCGTTGATTACTGCGTTGATTGCGGCGGTGGTGCTGGAAGAACAGTTGGCGATGTATCACCTGGTGGGTGGTTTGCTGACCCTGGGCGGGGTGATCTTGTCGGAGCGCTGGACCACGCCGGTGCGCCGCCGGGCTTAAACACCCGCGGCTTTCAAGCGCCGGGCATGCTCCACAAACAATCGGATCGGCTCGGCGCCCTTGCCCACCAGCCCCAGTGACTGGTTGACGATATCAAAGTGGTCCAGGGCAAAGTCATCGCCGATTACCGTGCCCAGGTGCGAGCTGTAGCGCCCGACCATGCCGTCGCACTGGCCCTTTTCCCGCACAAAGCTGCGGGCGAACAAGCGACAGCTGCGATTCGTACCGTCGAACAGGTTGCGACCACGGTCGGTGATACCCGGCTGCAACGTGCCGGACCACGAGTAATAGCGCACGCCGTTGACCACCTCCGCGCCCTGCCCGCCCCACGTCTCGGGCAAGCCTTGGGGATACTGGCGATTGAACAGGGCCACCCCTTCACTGGTCAGGGAATGGTGCGATGCCTGCAAGTCCGGCTTGAAGCGCGGCCCGCGATAGCCGGTTTCCAGCACGCCCATCACCCAGGCGACCAGATGAAACAGCGCGCTCATGATCCGGCCCTTGGCGCCGTCGGCCGGGTAATGGCGGTGGATATGGTCTGCCAGCTCGGAACCATGGTTGGGCCCAGCCACCGAGGTCACCGACGCCACCCATTCCGGGCGCTTGGCCGCTGCATAACGCGCGGTCAGCGAGCCTTGGCTATGGCCGATCAGGTTGACCTTATCCAAGCCGGTCTCACGGCGAATACGTTCGATCTGCACCAGCAACTGCTCGCCGCGCACTTCGCTGGAGTCCAGCGGCGCCACCTGCACCGGGAACACCTGCGCCCCGCCCGCGCGCAAGGTCGGCACAATGCCGTACCAATACGGGAAGAACCCGAGGCGCACAAACCCGAGCATGCCGGGCACCAGCACCAGGGGGTAACGCGTGGCTAACGACTGCGGCATGACGCGAACGTCCTCGAAACTGAAGTCCTGCCGTGCAGCCTAGCGCAACCTCAAGTCGGGCTGATGACGCCGGGGATGAATCCGATAAAACTTTTTGCGTTGCGTGGGACTCACAACTTGGAGCGATCACGCCAGCAGAGCGTGGCGCAAAACCGGATTAGCACCAGGAGATTGAGATGACTGAAGCACATTTGACCGACGTTGCGACCCTGCGCAGCCGCGCCCGCCAGAACGTCGAAAACGGCGCCGTGACCGAAGGCTACGACGCCGATCGCGAAGAAATCATCCGCCTGCTCAACGAGTCGCTGGCCACCGAATTGGTCTGCGTGCTGCGCTACAAGCGCCACTACTTCATGGCCAGCGGCGTAAAAGCCGCCGTCGCCGCAGACGAATTCCTGGAGCACGCCACCCAGGAAGCCGAGCACGCCGACAAACTCGCCGAACGCATCGTGCAACTGGGCGGCGAGCCGGAGTTCAACCCCGACCTGCTGTCGAAGAACTCCCATGCGCAATACGTGGCCGGCAATACCTTGAAGGAAATGGTCTACGAAGACCTGGTGGCCGAGCGCATCGCGGTGGACAGCTACCGCGAGATCATCCAATACATCGGCGACAAAGACCCGACCACTCGCCGCCTGTTTGAGGAGATCCTCGCCCAGGAAGAAGAGCATGCGGACGATATGGCGGACATCCTCGAAAGCCTCTAAACAGCGTAAATCCAATGTGGGAGGGGGCTTGCTCCCGATAGCGGTATGTCAGCCAGCACCTCTGGAACTGACACACTGCTATCGGGGGCAAGCCCCCTCCCACATTTGGTTAGCCTTTCACCGTCTTCGGCGCCTTGCCTTCTTTCATCTGCTGCAACAGCGGTGCACATTCGTTGGGCTCGCCGCCACTTGGGGCGACCAGCGCAAGCAACCCGGCGGCAGGACCGGCGATCACGCCCAGTGCCACCATGCCGGCGCCGCGCAAGGCCAGTGGAATAGCCTTCACGCCGGCATTGGGCTTGATGAACGGCCCGTTCACGTAAAGCGGCGAGCGCAGGGAGAAGAGGCGGAAGCCTTTGGATTCCGGCGTGACGGTCAGGTCCAACTGTTCGGTGGCCATGTTCGCGGTGCCGTCGACGTAGATGATGGCGTTCTCGGTATCGAACACAAACAGCCGCGTGGTTGCCAGGCCGGTCTTGATGCCGAAGTCCGCCGCCGCGCAGTTGATCTTCACTTCCTTGTCGCCGAACAAACGGCCCACCACATAGTTACCGACGTTGAGCCCGGCAATTTCCATCAGGCCACGGCTGATGGCGCCGTCGTTGATCAGCATCTTCAGGTCACCGTTGGAGCTGCCCAACAGCGCCGCCACGGAGTTGCCGCGCCCAGCAATATCGGCATCGCCGTTGAGTTCACCGAAGCTGGTTTTCATCGGCTCGAAGGTCGGGAACAGTTGCTTGAGCTTGAAGTTACGTGCGGTCAGCCTGGCGCGACCTTCCATTGGTGTGATGCGCCCATTCAGGCGGATCTGCGCATCGAGCTTGCCGCCGGCAACGCCGAAACGCAGGGGTTCCAGGCTTAGCTCGCCGTCATTGAGCACAACGTGGGTGTAGAGGTCAGTGAAGGGCAACTCGGCACTGTGCACGATGCGTTTGCCGGTGAATTCCACGTCGGCGTCCATGTCGCGCCAGCGTTCGGTGCGGAACTCTTCCACTGGCAGCACTTTGGTCGCCGGCTGCTTGCTTTCGCCGCCACGGGCCTTTTGCTTGGCGTTGGAGTCGGCGCCAATCAAGGGGGCCAAGTCAGTCATCAGCAACTGGTTGGACACCAGCGCGCCGCTGAGCTTGGGCCGTGGCTGGCTGGCGACGTAGCCGAGGTTGCCGTGGATATCGCTGTTGCCGATCTTGCCGTTGAAGTTTTCGTAACGAAAGGACGCGCCGCTGGCCTCGTGCAGCTTGGCGATCAAGTGGCCATCGGTGGCGTAGGCCGGCGAGTCCGGCAGGGTGACACCGGTCAGCGGGTACAGGTTGCCCAGGCTGCTGCCGGACAGTTTCAGGCGCAGGTCGAGGGCGCCGAGGTTGAGCGGGTCGGTCAAGGTCCCGGCCAGGGCGATGCTGGTGTCGGCGATCTTGACCTGGGCCTGCAGCGGGAACGGCTTGGCCGCGTCCTGCAGGGCCAGCAGGCCGCCGATTTTGCCGGTGCCATCCAGCTTCTGGCCGTGGTACTGGCCTTTGACCTTGAGGGCGAACGCATAGTCCTGGGGCGCGGAGCCTTTTTCCAGGGCCTTCCTGGCATCGGCATCACCGACGATTTCACCAAACGGGATCGGTTTGCCCAGGGGGTCGATGATCACGTCGAGCTGGGTCTTGAGGGTCTGGTCGTCGAGGGTCACGTGGCCTTTATCGAAACCGATGGCGCCGATGTCCACCACCCAGTTGGAGGGTTCGGCATTCGGGTCCTTAGGGTCGAACTTGAAGGTCCAATTGGCCCGGCCATCGGCCAGGCGCTGCAACGCGGCGCTCGGTTCGGTGAGGTCGATACGCGGAATCACCACGTGCTGCACCAGCAGCGCCAGGGGCGAAATACGCAGCTCGACTTTTTTCAGCGTGACCATCTGCGGTTTTTTCGACCAATCGGGGTTACCCAAGGTCAGGTCTTCGGCGATCACGTGGGGCCATGGCACCCAGGCACGCCAACCGCCTTCATCGGGCTCGCGCTGCCACACCACGGCGAGGTTGCCATTGATGGCAAACGGGCGATGCAGTTCTTCGGAAACTTTGGCATTGAGGGGCGGCTTGATGCGGTTCCAGTCAAAAAACACCAGGACCAGGACCGCTACGGCGATTAACAGAACGAAGCTGGCGCAGCTCCAGGCGACGATTTTACGAGTGCGCGTCATTGCACAGGACTCCTCAACACGACTAGCTGAACTACAGCTCATAAGGGTACGACTGGTAAACCGTCCGGGGGTTTAACCCAGTGGCCGATTTAGTCTCAAAAAGCCATTTTCCTGATCAACCAGACAAATCCGATCATCGACGGCGCACCATTGTTACCCAGGTTCGTGTCGAAAATACCCACCACGGTGCAAAACCGCGTGCTTGAGAGGTCCGGTCTAGAGCCTCCGCAAGGAACAATCAATTCTGTTGATTATTACCATTGTGTTTATGAACTTTTATATCGACATATCGAGAGTAGCATTAGTCCTGTACCCACTTTATCGCCCTCCCAAGGAGCAACCATCATGAAACGCCAAGTACTCGCTACCGTCCTGTTGTCCATCCTGGCCTCCAGCGCTTTTGCCCTGCCAGCCGCTGAACAAGTCACCCCTCAAGTCAAAGCCGACGCCGTGCACTTCAGCCAGACCCTGGCCCGTAGCGGTTCGCAAGAAGAAGATGCCCGTGACTACGCCAAGGGCGCTGTTGCAGAAAACGGTTCGGATCAGATCAGCAAACGCGCTCACGCCGAAGGCCTGACCGAAAACGGCAGCGATCGCCTGCATGAGAATGGTCTGGTTGAAGATGGTGCCGATCAAATCAGCAAGCGCGCCTACGCTGAAGGTGTTGCCGAAGATGGTTCGGATCGCCTGAAAGAACAAAATCAAGCACAGAGCTAACCCTATGGTAGCCCAGAAAAAAGCCCGATCACCTGATCGGGCTTTTGACCTTTTGTAGAACCTGTCACGCTCGCCTGCCCCGCCAAGTTCGACGCCAACAGAGCTGTTTTGCTAGAGTGCGTCGCTGTACTTGCCGACAAAGCCCCCGCCCATGCTGCCCCGCGCCGAACAGAAGCAACAGACCCGCCTTGCCCTGATGGACGCTGCCCGCCATCTGATGGAGGGTGGCCGTGGGTTTGGCAGCCTGAGTCTGCGGGAAGTGGCCAAGACGGCCGGCATTGTGCCCACCGGTTTCTATCGCCATTTTGCCGATATGGACCAGCTTGGGCTCGTCCTGGTGAGTGAAGTCGGCCAGACCTTTCGCGCGACCATTCGCCTGGTGCGCCACAACGAGTTCGTGATGGGCGGCATCATCGACGCCTCGGTGCGGATCTTTCTCGATGTGGTCTCGGCCAACCGTTCGCAATTCCTGTTCCTGGCCCGCGAGCAATATGGCGGCTGCCTCGCCGTGCGCCAAGCCATCAGCGCTTTGCGCGAGGACATCACCCATGACCTGGCGGCCGACCTGACCCTGATGCCGAAGTTGCAGCACCTGGACAGCGAGGGCCTGCACGTGATGGCCGACCTGATCGTCAAAAGCGTGTTCGCCACCCTCCCCGACATCATCGACCCACCGGCGCATGCCTTGCCGGCCCATCTCACGCCACAGGCGAAAATCACCCAGCAACTGCGCTTTATCTTTATCGGCCTCAAGCACTGGCAGGGCCTGGGCAGCACCGAGTAAGCCGATCAACCCGCCGAATGGAAACGCTTGGCGGTGGTGTAGTTCTTGTTCCAGTAGCTGTTGCTCAGCGAATCGATACGCACGGTCTTGCCGGTGCGCGGCGAATGAATGAATTTGCCCTGGCCTATATAGAGACCCACATGGCTGACCTGGCCGCGCCCATTACCCTTGAAGAACACCGCATCGCCGGGCTTGAGCGCACTGCGCTGGATGGTAGCGGCCGTCGATCGGTGCATCGCCGCGGTCGTGCGCGGGATCTGGATATTGGCTTCAGTCTTGAACAGGTAAACCAGGAAACTGCTGCAATCGAACCCTTGCTTCGCGGAAGTGCCGCCCCATTTGTAGGGCGTGCCCAGCAACTCATGCGCGCGGTCGATCACGTTCTCGATTGCTTCGCTTTTAAGTGACGACGCGAAGGCAGGACGAGGCTGAAAGTTGGCCGAAGCGGATGACACAACAAAAGACAGGCTGACAATGACTAAACAACATAATGATTTGAACATGATGAACGTCGCAGGGAATTAAACAGGGCGCAAAGCCTAATGATTCCTTACGTAACGCGATGAACGCCGAATCCCCATATCACGTAGGACAAATCCGAAACGCTCACAACAGGTGCAGCCAGCAATAGCGCGCACCATTTTGGGTCAGCTCTCGCCTCTTTAAACGCCCTGTTTAGTGGCATCAAAGGGCCGTCCTACAAGCAATTCCTACTCACCCTCCGGGTTGGCAAGCCCCTTGCTCTAGCTGTTTCATCGCTCATAGCTGGAAGCTTCCTGATGCTGGTGATCCACCGCCGAATCGCCCCCCAAGCCCTCTGGGCCGCTGAGTTGCTGCTGAACTTCGAAGCACGCAGCAAGAGCCGCTTGCGCTGTTTCAGTGCCGACGGTGAAGACGTCGGCTTGTTTCTGGAGCGTGGCCAGCCACCGTTGCACGATGGCGAATGCCTACAGGCGGAAGACGGACGTGTCGTACGTGTCTGCGCGCGGCCTGAACAACTGCTGCACGTCACCTGCGCCAACGCGTTTGAACTGACCCGCGCCGCCTATCACCTCGGTAACCGCCACGTGGCGTTGCAGGTTGGTGATGGCTGGCTGCGCCTGCTTGATGACTATGTCCTCAAGGCCATGCTTGAACAGCTGGGCGCCACCACGCAGACGATCGAAGCGCCGTTCCAGCCGGAGCACGGTGCCTATGGCGGTGGTCACCATCATTCACGCCATGGCGATGAAGATTTCAACTATCCGCCCAAGCTGCACCAGTTCGGCGTGCGTTTATGAACCCAGCCTGGGCGCTGCTGCGTCTGGCCAGTCCGCAATTGCCGATTGGCGGCTACAGCTATTCCCAAGGCCTGGAGATGGCCGTGGAGAATGGCCGCGTGAAGGACGCCGCCAGCGCTCGCCGCTGGATCAGCGACCAGTTGCTGCTGAACCTGGCGCGCTTCGAAGCGCCGCTGCTGCTCGCCCATTGCCGCGCTGCAGCCGAGCAGGATTGGCCGACACTCTCGCAACTGTGCGAAGCGCACCAGGCCAGCCGCGAGACCCGCGAGCTGTATCAAGAAAGCCGCCAGATGGGCTACTCCTTGCACCAATTGCTCAACGGTCTGCCGGAGCTGGACAGCGCAGCCCGCACCTTTCTTGAGCAACGCAGCGAACCCCACCTGGCCCTGGGCTGGGCCCTGGCCGCACGCGCCTGGGCCATCAGCCCCGACGACGCCCTCGCCGCCTGGCTGTGGAGCTGGCTGGAAAATCAACTGGCCGTGCTGATGAAAACCCTGCCCCTGGGCCAACAAGCCGCCCAACGCCTGACCAGTGAGCTGCTGCCGCTGCTGCAACAGGCCCAGCAGGATGCCGCCCGCATCGACCCCCATCATTTCGGCAGCGCCGCGTTCGGCCTGTCCCTGGCGTGCATGGCCCATGAGCGCCAGTACAGCCGCCTGTTCCGTTCCTAGGAGCGCTTTATTTGGAGAAGCACATGAACACACAACCCCTGCGCGTCGGCATCGGCGGCCCGGTCGGCTCCGGCAAAACCGCCCTGACCCTGGCCCTGTGCCTCGCGCTGCGCGACCGCTACAACCTGGCGGTGGTCACCAACGACATCTATACCCGCGAAGACGCTGACTTCCTGGTGCGCAACCAGGCCCTGGCGCCCGAGCGCATCATCGGCGTAGAAACCGGCGGCTGCCCGCACACGGCCATCCGTGAAGACGCCTCGATCAACCTGGAAGCGGTCGACCAACTCAACCGTCGCTTTCCCGGCCTGGACCTGATCCTGGTGGAGTCCGGTGGGGACAACCTCTCGGCCACGTTCAGCCCGGAGCTGTCGGACCTGACGATCTATGTGATCGATGTGTCGGCTGGCGACAAACTGCCGCGCAAAGGCGGCCCAGGCATCTGCAAATCCGACCTGCTGGTGATCAACAAGATCGACCTGGCGCCGCTGGTCGGCGCGTCGCTGGAGCTGATGAACAGCGACACCCAGCGCATGCGCAACGGTAAACCCTTTGTGTTCAGCAACCAGAAAACCGGCGTCGGCCTGGACGAGATTGTCGCCTTTATCGAACGCCAGGGCCTGCTGACCACCGCCGCCTGATCAACCCATAAGGAACCTGTCTATGAGCCTCAACAAACTCTTCGCCGCTGCCGTCCTGCTGCTCGCCCCGGCGTTGGCCTTCGCGCATCCGGGTCATGGCGACAATGGCCTGGTGGCCGGTATCAGCCACCCATTGGGCGGCATCGATCACTTGCTGGCCATGCTTGCCGTCGGCCTGTGGGCAGCGCAGCAGAAAGGCGCCGCCCGTTGGGCCCTGCCGTGCACCTTTGTCGGCACCATGCTGATTGGCGGCGTGTTGGGTTTTGAAGGCCTGGCATTGCCGGCGCTGGAAAGCGGGATTGCCGCGTCGGTGCTGGCATTGGGCCTGGCAGTGGCGCTGGCGGTGCGTCCGCCGCTGTTCATGGCGGTGGGCGCTACGGCGTTGTTTGCACTGTTCCACGGAGTCGCCCATGGCCTGGAACTGCCGGAGATGTCCAACCCTTGGGCGTATGCCGCTGGGTTCGTCGGCGCGACCGCTGCATTGCACGCGGCCGGGTATGCCGTGGTGCGTTTTCTGCCGGCTGCGGCGGCGCCGTTGGTGCGGGTTGCTGGAGCAGCATCGGCGGCGACTGGGTTTTGGTTGCTGGCGGGCTGATCTGCAGCGCGCTTTAGGGATTCATCGCGGACAAATGTGGGAGGGGGCTTGCCCCCGATAGCGGTGGCACAGACAACACCGTTCCCAAGCCTGCTACCATGCGCGCCTACACCCCTGCCGTGACGACGCCAGCCAATGCCCATCGCTTCCCAGCCTACGTTGAATTCCGTACTCACCCATTTCCACACCCTGATCGTGCCGCTCTGGCAGGGCCAGGGCTGGAATGCCGAGTTGGCGCTGCCCTATGAGGCGCTGGATGCCGATCATCGGCCTTTGCCGCCGCAACGCTACCGCGCCATGGCCTGCGCGCGGCAGTTATACCTGTTCGCCAGCCTGATCGGCGAACCCGACGCGGCCTTCGCCGAAGAGCGTGCCGCTGCGCTGTTCCGTTCCCTGCAACGGCACTTCCACGACGCCGAGCACGGCGGCTGGTTCTACAGCATCGACCCGGCCGGGCAGCCGCTGGATAAGCGCAAAGACCTCTACACCCACGCCTTCATCATCTTCGCCTGCGCCCACTACTGGGCCAAAGTGCGCGAACCGTTGGTCGAATCGGTACTCAACGCGGCCCTTGAAGTGGTCGCTGAGCGTTTCGCCACCGGCGATGGTCTTTACGAGGCGGTGCTTGAGCGTAATTGGTCGTCCCTCAAGTCCGGCCCGCTGCAAAACCCGTTGATGCACCTGGCCGAAGGCTTTCTCGCCACCCTCGCGGTGCGCGGAGACGCCGAGGTACAAGCGGCGTTGCTGGCCTTGGCGACGGCCATGCAACAGCGCTTCATCGACCGCCAGCATGGCGTGATGATGGAAAAACCGCTGGGCGCTGTGGATAACTGGTTCGAGCCAGGGCATCAGTTCGAGTGGTTCTTCTTGCTGGAATCGTCCCCCGTCTTACGCGGCACGCCGTTGCATGCCTCACTGACCCGGGCATTTGCCTATGCCGAGCAGAAGGGTGTGGACAACTTAAGCGGCGCGGTGAGCGGCATGCTTAGCCTGGACGGGAGTGTGCGTGACGCCACCCAGCGCATCTGGGCCCAGGCGGAATACCTGCGGGCGCTGACCTTGCGGCCGGGCAGTGAGACGGTGTTACAGCGCCAGTTGCTGGCGCTGCAAGAGCATTTCCTGCATGACAGAGGTTGGCATGAATGCCTGGATGCCAACGGTGCCGTGAGCCGACGGGACATGCCGTCGACTACGCCTTATCACTTGGCGACCTGCTATCAGGGCCTGATTCAGCATCTGCGCTGACCTTCAGAGCCTCATCGGGGTATGAGTATCTACACAACTCTTAAAGGCTGACACAGAATCCTGTGGTGAGCGGGCTTGTCCCGCGCTGGGCTGCGAAGCAGCCCCAATAAGGTCACCGCAGAGTGCCAGAACCAATCGGAGTGAAGGTTTTGGGGCTGCTGCGCAGCCCAGCGCGGGACAAGCCCGCTCACCACAACAGCCCATTTGCCATAGATTGAGCATCCTCCGGAAGTTGTGTAGATGCCCATGCTCATCGGCGGCGCGACGATTCGACTTGCCCCCGATAGCCTCGCCTCGACTTAAAGTCCTACTTACTTACCGCCCCGCTCAATCGCAAAACCAGCCCAGGTCTGGCTCACCGGCATCAGCTCCAAGCGGTTGATGTTGACGTGCGCCGGGGTGTTGATCACCCAGAAAATCGTGTCGGCAATGTCCTGCGGCTGGATCGGCTCAGCGCCGGCGTAGGTGGCGTCGTAACGCGCCTGGTCGCCACCGAAACGCACCAGCGAGAACTCGCTCTCACACAGGCCTGGCTCGATATTGGTCACGCGCACGCCGGTGCCTTGCAGGTCGCAACGCAGGTTCAGCGAGAACTGCTTCACGAACGCCTTGGAGCCGCCATATACGTGGCTGCCAGGGTAAGGGTAGTTACCGGCGATAGACCCCAGGTTGATGATTCCGGCGCCACGCCCGTGAGCGATCAAGCGCGGCAGCAGCAGATTGGTCGTGGTCAGCAGCCCTTTGATGTTGGTGTCGACCATGGTTTCCCAATCGTCGAGGCTGCACTTGGGCGCAGGATCAGTGCCCACGGCCAGGCCGGCGTTGTTGATCAGGCCACGCAGTGTGGCGAACGACGGCGGCAGGCTGGCGATGGCGTCTTCCATACCTTTGCGGTCACGCACGTCCACGACCAGGCCGTGCACTTCAGTCTGCTTGGAAAGCTCTTCAACCAAGGCATTCAAACGTTCGGCACGACGGCCAGTGAGCACCAGTTTCCAACCGGCGTCAGCAAAACGACGGGCGCAGGCTTCGCCAAAACCTGAGGTTGCGCCAGTAATAAACAGCGTGTCGGACATGGTGTTCTCCTTGCGGGCATCGGAAAAAAAAACAGCCAGCAGAATGCCCTTACACCGCCTTCGCGGCAACCGCTAAGCGCACCGCCCAATCTACAACTGATCGTTTTTTGATCACTTCAAGCAACGCTATATGAACCGTGGCCTGCAGCCATATACGCGCAGGTTATCCACAACTGCGCCCACAGTCTTTGGGGGCAAGTGCAAAACACCGCAAGCCGCTGTGTACAAGGCTTTCAGGCGGTTTTAGAAAGTTTTTTGCTTGACCTTGACGAGGGCGTATGTAGGCCTATCGACACAGGGAAAATTCAGACGATGGCTCCAGGCCAGTCATTCCGGCCTCTGCGGAGGTCTTTCCAGAGTTTAATCACAGACTTATCCACAGGCTGAAGGGTCATATTTCGGTCATATACCTGTGTCTTTAAACAGGTTGACAAACCCCTTGGCCGGTCGCCAAAAAGCGCCTGATCAAAAAACAACCGACGCGCTGCAGGCCACGTTTTTAAAGGCGTTCAGCCAGCTACTCCCACGTTACCCACAGCCGGTTCCACAGTGGATGGGGACAAGTCAAAAGTGTGACAAAACAGGGATTTGCGGCGGCTATATGTCGCGCTTTGGAGGAGGGCTGGATTTGTTTTCCACAATTTGGGATCGGCCTTGTGAACACCCACAAAACAAATGTGGGAGGGGCTTGCCCCCTCCCACAGAGGTACTGCGTTGTGATTTAGATCAGTGCCCGCCGAGGTAGGCGTTGCGCACTTCCTCGTTCACCAGCAGCTCCTTACCCGTGCCTGTAAGGCGAATCTCGCCGTTGACCATCACATACGCCCGGTCCGACAAGCGCAGTGCGTGGTTAGCGTTCTGCTCCACCAGGAAGATGGTCATCCCGGTGGCCGCCAGTTCGCGCAGGGTGGCGAAGATCTGCTTCACCACAATCGGCGCCAAGCCCAGGCTTGGCTCGTCCAACAGCAACAGCTTGGGCCGGCTCATGAGTGCACGGGCGATGGCGAGCATTTGCTGCTCGCCGCCGGACATGGTCATGGCCCGCTGGGTACGCCGCTCCTTGAGCCTTGGAAACAGCTCGAACATGCGCTGCATGTCTTCCTGGGCATACTTGTCGCCAATCGGGATGGTGCCCATCAGCAGGTTTTCCTCGACGGTCATGTCAGGGAACACCCGCCGCCCTTCCGGCGACTGCGCGATGCCATTGGAGGCGATGTAGTGGGACGACTTGTGGGTAATGTCGACGCCGTTGTACAGAATCTGCCCCGACTCAGCCCGGGGCTGGCCGAAGATCGACATCAGCAGCGTGGACTTACCCGCGCCGTTGGAGCCGATCAGGCTGACGGTTTCGCCTTCATTGATGTGCAGCGAGACTTTTTTCAGGGCCTGGATCGGGCCGTAGAACACGTCCAGGTCTTTCATTTCGAGGATAGGCCCGCTCATACCAGCTCCTCTTCGTCGGCGCCCAGGTAAGCGGCAATCACTTTCGGGTCGTTGCGGATCGCTTCCGGCCCGCCCTCGGCGATTACGTTGCCGTGGTCCAGCACCACGATGTGGTCGGAAATACTCATTACCATGCCCATGTCGTGTTCGATCAGCACCACCGTGAGGTCGTGTTCGTCGCGCAGCAGGCGAATCATCGCGCTGAGGGCTTCGGTTTCCTGGGGGTTGAGTCCCGCGGCGGGTTCGTCCAGGCAGATGATCTGCGGCCGGGTGCACATGGCGCGGGCGATTTCCAGGCGGCGCTGCTGGCCGTAGGAAAGCTCACCGGCCAGGCGGTTGGCGCAGTCCACCAGGTCGACGACTTCCAGCCAGTAGAACGCGCAATCCAGCGCGTCACTTTCGGCCTTGCGGTAGCCCTTGGTGTTGAGGATGCCTGCGAGCATGTTGCGGTTGACCCACATGTGCTGGGCCACCAGCAGGTTTTCCAGCACCGACATTTCCTTGAACAGGCGAATGTTCTGGAACGTCCGCGCTAAACCTGCACGGTTGACCAGATGGGTACCGCCGAACATCTTGTAGTACACGCGGCTGAGGAAGCTTTTCGGCGACACAAAGTCGACGGCCTTGAAGCGCTCGCCCAGCAGCTGGATCACGTTGGTCTGCTTGCCGCGCACGTTGAGTTCGATCTTGCCGCCGCTGGCTTTGTAAAACCCGGTGAGGCAGTTGAATACGGTGGTTTTGCCGGCGCCGTTAGGGCCGATCAGGGCGAAGATCGAGTTGCGTTCGACCTTGAGGCTCACATCGCTCAAGGCCTTGATGCCACCGAAGTGCATCATCAAATGTTCCACGGACAGGACGACTTCCTTGCTCATGGCGCCACTCCTTTACGTGGTGTCACACCGGTACGGCTGATCCGGATCAAGCCGCGTGGTCGCCAGATCATCATCACCACCATCAACACGCCAAACAGCAATACGCGGTACTCCGAGAAGCTGCGCAGCAACTCCGGCGCCACGGTCAGCACGAACGCCGCGATCACCACGCCGACCGTCGAGCCCATGCCGCCCAGGACCACGATGGCCAGGATCAGCGCCGACTCGAAGAACGTGAACGACGACGGGTTGACGAAGCCCTGGTAGCTGGCAAAAAACACCCCGGCCAACCCCGCCGTGGAAGCGCCGATGGTGAACGCCGAGAGTTTGACCAGCACGTGGTTCAGACCCATGGAGCGGCAGGCGATTTCATCTTCACGCAGGGCTTCCCAGGCGCGGCCGACCGGCATGCGCGTCAGGCGGTGCTTGATGTACAGCACAGCCAGCACCACCAGGAACAGCACGATGTAGATGAACATGAACTTGATGTTGGGGTTGTAATCGAGGCCGAAGAATTCGTGGAACGGAATCCCGCCCTCCTTCGCCTTGCGCCCGAACTCCAGGCCGAGGAACGTCGGTGAAGGCACCGGCATGCCGTTAGGGCCACCGGTGAACGACAGCCAGTTATTGAGCACCAGACGGATGATCTCACCGAAACCCAAGGTCACGATGGCCAGGTAGTCACCGTGCATTCGCAATACCGGGAAGCCGAGTATGCACCCCGCCAGCGCCGCCGCGATGGCCGCCAGGGGCAGCACGCTCCAGAAACCCAGGCCGAGATACTGATAACCCAGCGCCAGGCCGTAGGCGCCGATGGCGTAGAACGCCACGTACCCCAGGTCGAGCAAGCCCGCCAGGCCGACCACGATGTTCAGGCCCAGGCCGAGCAACACGTAGATCAGGCCGAGGATCACCACGGTCAGCAGGTACTTGTTGGCGAAGATCGGGAACACGATGGCGATCACGATCAATGCCGGAATGATCCAGCGCAGCCGCGACTTGTAGTCCGGTGGCAGCACATGCACGCCGGAACCACTGCTCTCGAAGCCCTGCAGAATCTTCAGGCCCTTGGGGGTTTGCAGGAACAGGCTGAGGGCAAAGCGCCCGACCATCACGATGGCGACCAGGATGGCCACGCGCGCGGGTTCCAGGTTGAAGCTGTAGCCGTCGAGGACCACGCCGACGATCGGACCGAACACGATCAGCGAAATCAGCCCGGCAAGGATCGTATCGACGACACTTTTCTTGATATCGATAGGTTTGGCAGCAGACATGTTTACACCTTAGCCACGAGCGGGCGACCCAGCAGGCCCTGGGGACGGAAAATCAGAATCACCACCAGCAGGGAGAAACTGAATACGTCTTTGTAGTCAGAGTTGATCAACCCCGAGAACAGCGACTCGGAAATACCCAGGATGATCCCGCCCAACATCGCCCCAGGCAGGGAGCCGATGCCGCCGAGTACCGCTGCGGTAAATGCCTTGATGCCGATGATGAAGCCGGCATAGAAGTCGAAAGTGCCGTAATTGAGGGTGATCAGCACGCCGGCCAATGCGGCCATGGCGGCACCGATGACAAACACGTAGGAGATCACGCGGTCGGTGTTGATGCCCAGGATCGAAGCCATCTTGCGGTCTTGCTGGGTTGCGCGGCACATGCGACCGAGCTTGGTGTACTTGATGATGTAAGTGAGCAACGCCATACCGGCGAAGGCCGCCACGAGGATGAATACCTTGGTGTACGTGAGCTGCACGAAGCCGGTGCCGATGTCGACGCGCCAGGCGCCAGCCAGCAGGGTTGGAATGCCTTGTTGTTTCGCACCCTGGGCGATCTGCGCGTAGTTCTGCAGGATCAGGGAGATACCGATGGCGCTGATCAGCGGGGCCAGTCGGGTGGAGTTACGCAGTGGTTTATAGGCGACACGCTCGATGACCCAACCGTACACGCCGGTGACGACCACGGTGAAGATCAGAGTGCCGAGAATGAGCAGCGGGAAGGATTCGATGCCGAAGTAAGCCAGCAGTGCCAGACTGATCGCCGCGAGGTAAGCGGAAATCATATAAACCTCGCCGTGGGCGAAGTTGATCATGCCAATGATGCCATAGACCATTGTGTAGCCGATGGCGATCAGGCCATAGACCGACCCGAGGGTCAGGCCGTTGACCAGTTGCTGCAGGAAAATACCATCCATAACGCAATCTCACGCGGTGAGCACCTGCACACCGGTGGGTGTGCGGCGCTTCTGGAGGAAAAGACAGATCTCGATCAGAACACGGTCCTCTTGTGGGAGGTGGCTTGCCCCCCGATAGCGGAGTGTCAGTCAACAGTTGTTCAACTGACCCACCGCATCGCGGGCAAGCCCCCTCCCACATGGATTACTTCTGCTTTTCCAACTGGTGGTACTTGCCTTCTTTATCCCACTGGTAAACCACGTAGTCGGAGATTTTCAGGTCGCCTTTAACGTCCCATTCCTTCTTGCCCATCACGGTCTGGACCGGGTTGGCCTTGAGCCATTTGGAAGCGTCTTCGCCTTTGTTGGACTTGGCACCGTTGAAGCCGGCAGCCAGGGCCTGGACCGATGCGTAGGCATACAGGGTGTAGCCTTCGGGCTCGGTGCCATTTTTGCGGAACTCTTCCACCACAGCCTTGCTGTCCGGCAGCAGGCGCGGGTCGGCGCCGAAGGTCATGTACACGCCATCGACGTACTGCTTGCCGCCAGCAGTGGCCACCAGTTCGTCAGTCACGATGCCGTCATCGGACATGAACTTGACGTCCTTGAGGCCGGCTTCACGGATCTGGCGAACCAGCGGGCCGGCTTCCGGGTGCAGGCCGCCGAAGTACACGACGTCCGCGCCGGTGGAACGGATCTTGGTCACCAGGGCGCTGAAGTCTTTTTCGCCACGAGTCAGGCCTTCTTCGAGCACCGGCTTGACGCCGCGCTTGGTCAACTGGGCAGCGGTGGCGTCGGCCAGGCCTTTGCCGTAGGTGTCCTTGTCGTTGATGACCGCGACTTTCTTGCCCTTGAGCACATCGACGATGTAGTCGCCGGCGACGATGCCCTGCTGGTCGTCACGCCCGCACATGCGGAACATGGCGCCCAGGCCGCGTTCGGTAACTTGTGGGTTGGTGGAGCCTGGGGTGATGGCGATGATGCCCGCTTCGTCATACACCTCGGAGGCTGGGATGGTGTTGGACGAGCAGAAGTGCCCGACCACGCCGATCACTTTGTCCTGGTCAGCCAGGCGGTTGGCCACGGCCACGGCTTGTTTTGGCTCACACGCATCGTCACCGGCAACCAGCACGATTTTCTCGCCGTTGATGCCGCCAGCCTTGTTGATCGTATCGGCTGCCGCTTGGGCACCCTTCATGTACTGCTCACCGAAAGCGGCGTTGGCGCCCGTCATGGGCCCCGCTACGCCAATCTTCACATCAGCTTGAACAAACGTAGAAACACCCAGCGCCGCTGCAACGGCGAGGGCCAGAAAACCTTTCTTGTAAAACGTCTGGGACATGAGTGGTGCTCCGATATTTTTGATTTTTGGCACGACAACTTGCATTCAAACTTTTCACTGAAAGCTCAGAGCAAGCCCCGTGCCATTACGTTTTTATTCTTCAAAAAGACACCGTGTCATTGTTATTACTGGCGTTTCGACTCGACTCGTCAGCACGTGCAACCGTCTAGCCTACAGAGGTGCAACCAACCCCCTTAAAAAGTACAACCCTGGCAGGTGCCACCTGCAACCGGATGGATAAACCGCAGCCCCTGCACCTGTAACAGCATGCGTAACGGAACTGCACATTTACAGTGCGCAACTGCTACGACCTGCACCAATACAGATTAGTAGCCGGCTAAGAAAATGCAGGCTTCTGAGCGGTATTTCGCTGATCAGATCACGATCCTCAGGCATTGCCCGGCGTGATACAGCGAGAACCCAGCCTCATACAGGCAACTGCGCAAGCCCACGCCGGCCAGCGGCTGCATCGGCGCGAAGGGAATCGGCAGGGCCTGGGGATCCTGGTGACACAAGTAGTCGGCAAACGCCTTGCCGACCACACTGCCGGTGGTCACGCCACGCCCGTTATAGCCGGTGACGGCGACCAGGCCAGGGGCCGGTTCGAACAAGCGCATCAGGTGATCGGGAGTGAAGGCGATGCAGCCGGTCCAGGTGAACTCCCACTGCACCGATTTGAGGTAGGGGAAGTAGTGCTGCTGCACCCGATCGGCCCACGCCTTGAGAAACCACGCCGGTTTCTGGTTGCCATTGCCCAGGCTGCCAAGCAACAAACGACCCTCGGCATCGCGGCGGATGCTGCTCAAGACCTGGCGCGTGTCCCACGAACCCTGGCCGCCGGGGAGTATCTGCCGGGCGGCGTCATCGGTGAGCGGGGCCGAGGCGACCTGGTAGTAATAACCGGGGAAAAAGTTACGCCGCAGCTCGGTCCATTCGCCTTCGGTGTAGGCATTGGAGGCAATCACCACCTGCGCCGCCTGCACTGCACCGTGCGGGGTCTGCACCGACCACAGCGCACCCTGGCGTTCCAATTGGGTGACCGGCGAATGATCGAACAGTTGCCCACCAAGCCCGACCGCAGCATTGGCCAACCCAGAGGTGTAGGCCATCGGGTTCAAGGTACCCGCCCGCCGATCCAGCAACGCGGCGGCGATCTTTTTAGTGCCGGTGGCGTGCTCGCAGGCCTGGCCGGTGAGCAGCTCGACCGGCGCGCCGCGACGCTTCCATTGGTCTTCACGACTGCGCAAATCCGCCTCGCCACGGGCGTTGTGCGCCATGTGCAAGGTGCCCTCGCGGCGCAGTTGGCAATCGATGTTGTATTTGTCGATCAGGCTGAACACCAGCGAAGGTGCTGCGCCAAGCATGCGATTGAGCTGACTGCCCACCGCTTCGCCGAAACCGGCCTCGATGTCATCCGGCGGGATCCACAACCCGGCGTTCACCAACCCGACGTTACGACCTGAGCCGCCGTGGCCGGTGCGATGGGCTTCCAGCACGGCGACGCTTTTGCCCTGCTCCAGCAGGTGAATGGCGGCCGAAAGTCCGGTAATACCGGCGCCGATCACGCACACGTCCACTTTCAACTCGCCCTTGAGCGCGGCGCGATCCGGCCGGCTGGGGGTGAGGTGTTCCCACAAACATGTTTCGCGTAGTGCCATTGCCAGACTCCGGTGAGACCTAACAAACAACAATCTTGATGTGCAATGCGGTCACATGTGGGAGGGGGCTTGCCCCCTCCCACATTTTTAACCGCGTTTCGACAGTGGTTTAGTCGAAGGTAATGCCCTGGGCCAGCGGCAATTCCAGCGAGTAGTTCACGGTGTTGGTCTGCCGACGCATATACCCACGCCACGCATCCGAACCCGACTCACGCCCGCCACCGGTCTCTTTCTCGCCGCCAAACGCACCGCCAATCTCCGCGCCGCTCGGGCCGATGTTGACGTTGGCGATGCCGCAGTCACTGCCCACGGCCGACATGAATTGCTCGGCCTCGCGCACGTCTGTGGTGAAGATGCACGACGACAGGCCTTGGGGCACGGCGTTGTTCAGGCGCAGGGCTTCGGCGAAATCGCTGTAGCCAACCACGTAGAGGATCGGCGCGAAGGTTTCGGTGCACACCACGTCACTTTGCTCGGGCATTTCCACAATCGCCGGCGACACGTAGTAGGCGTTGGGGAATTTATCTTCCAACTGGCGCTTGCCGCCGAACACCTTGCCGCCTTCGCTCAAGGCCTGCTCCAGGGCGTCCTGCATATTATCGAAGCCGTGTTTGTCGATCAGCGGGCCGATCAGGTTGCCTTCCAGCGGGTGGCCGATGCGCACTTTGGAATACGCGGCCTTGAGGCGGGTGACGATCTCTGCCTTGACCGACTCATGGGCGATCAGGCGGCGCAGGGTGGTGCAACGCTGGCCGGCGGTGCCGACGGCGCTGAACAGAATGGCGCGCACAGCCATGTCCAGGTCGGCGCTTGGGCCGAGGATCATGGCGTTGTTGCCGCCCAGTTCGAGGATGCTGCGGGCAAAACGTGCGGCGACTTTAGGTGCCACTTCGCGCCCCATGCGCGTGCTGCCGGTGGCGCTGATCAGCGCGACACGCGGGTCATCCACCAGCGCGGCGCCGGCATCGCGGCCACCGATGATTACTTGGCTCAAATACTCAGGGGCACCGTCGAATTTCTTCAGCACGCGCTCGAACAGCGCCTGGCACGCCAGGGCGGTGAGCGGGGTCTTTTCCGAGGGTTTCCAGATCACGGCGTTGCCGCACACCAGCGCCAGGGTGGTGTTCCACGCCCACACCGCAACGGGGAAGTTGAAAGCGCTGATCACGCCGACCACGCCCAGCGGGTGCCAGGTTTCACGCATGTGGTGGCCCGCGCGTTCGGAGGCGATGGTCAAGCCGTACAGCTGGCGCGACAGGCCGACGGCGAAGTCGCAGATGTCGATCATTTCCTGCACTTCACCCAGGCCTTCCTGAGTGATCTTGCCCGCTTCCCAGGACACCAACTCGCCCAGGTCGGCCTTGTATTCGCGCAGCACGTCGCCGAATTGACGCACCAGCTCACCCCGACGCGGCGCCGGCACTTTGCGCCAGGCGTCGAATGCATGCTCGGCGCGACTGACCTGTTGCTCCACCTCGGCGGCACCTTCCCAGTGCACACTGCCGATACGGCTGCCATCAATCGGCGAATGCACGGGCTGTTTACCCGCCTGGTACAGCGCCGGGTTTACCCCGAGACGATCAAGCAATGCGGCAACCATGGGTCACTCCTTCAATCTGCAGACAAAAAATCGCACCGCGCCACGCACGGCGATCCAGGCCTTATTTGTAGCTGGCCCAAGACTTGCCAACAAACGACGATTAGGCGAGATATCATTCCGTTTATTCATGCAAAGCATAAAAAGAGGCACGCCGTGCTGAACAAAAGACATTTGCCCTCGATCACCGCCCTGCAGTGTTTCGAAGCCGCCACCCGCCACCTGAGCTTCACCCGCGCCGCCGAAGAGCTGAACCTCACGCAGAGCGCGGTCAGCAAGCAAGTGGCACAGTTGGAAGAACTGCTGCAACACCTGCTGTTTCGCCGCGTGCGTCGCCGCCTGCAGATGACCCCGGCAGGCGACCTGTACCTGGTGGAAGTGCGCAAGATCCTCACGCAAGTGGAGATGTCCACCCATTACCTGCGCTCCTACGGCGGCGAGACCGAAGTGTTGCGCGTGTCCACGCCCTACACTTTCGGCGCGCGCTGGCTGGTGCCGCGCCTCAAGGGCTGGCGGCTGCGTCACCCGCAGATCCATCTGGACCTGTGCAACGAGCAGGAGCCGGACGAACTGCTGCAAGGCAAGGCCGACCTGGCCTTCTACTTCGGCCAGGGCGCACGCCCCGGCACCGAGAGCCTGAAGCTGTTCAGTGAAGAACTGGTGCCGGTGTGCGCACCCGAGAGCCTGCCCGCCACGCCCTTCACCGACCCCACGCAACTGAGCGAACTGGTGCTGCTGCAAAACGCCTCGCGCCCCCAGGGCTGGCATGACTGGTTCGCCAGCCAGGGTTACCAGACTGAACACAGCTACCACGGGCCGCGTTTTGACACCTTTTATATGTGCATTCGTGCAGCGCAGGTCGGCTGTGGCGTGGCGCTGTTGCCGCGGTTTCTGGTGGAGGAAGAACTGGCCGACGGCAAGCTGGTGATTCCCTGGCAGCATGCGATGCCGAGCCAGGATGCGTATTACCTGGCGTATCCGGAGCATTCGGCAGAGGTGCCCAAGGTGCGCGATTTTGTGAAGTGGATGATGGAGCAGGTTATTTAGTGCCTGAAAGATAGCCATCGGGGGCAAGCCCCCTCCCACATTTGGAAGGCATTCCAAGTGTGGGAGTGGGCTTGCCCCCGATGAGCATAGGTATCTACACAACTTCCAGTGGATGCTGAATCTATGGCAAATGGGCTGTTGTGGTGAGCGGGCTTGTCCCGCGCTGGGCTGCGAAGCAGCCCCAATAACAAACACCGCGTAGCATCAGCAAGAACCCGATCAC
>NZ_RWIO01000004.1:0-1185 GCF_009764655.1 Pseudomonas sp. PB105 | reverse complement strand
CGGGGTACCACACCCCAATCAGTTGCCCGTATTTGTTGTAGCTGTAGTCGGTGATGTGACCGTCGGGATCGGTCCTACGCGTCACGTCGCCCTGATCGTTGCGCTCGTACTTCCAAACCGCTGAGCCCCGCCTTACAACCCGTACGAAGCCGTTTTCATGCTCGTAGGAAGTGGGCTCATCGTCCCCCGGAAACAACGCCACCAAGCGCCCGGCCTCGTCGTACTGATACGCCGTCACCGCGCCCAACGGGTCCTGCTCGACCGTCAGCCGACCCTTGTCATCGTAGGATTTGAAATGCTCGGCACCGTCCGAATCAATGCGCTGCACCAGCCGTGCGCGGTCATCGTGGACATACACTTCCTGGCTGCCATCAGCGTTGTGCACCACAACGCTGCCGTCATCCCCCCACACATACCGCGTATCCATCTGCGAAAAACTGGCCCAATGCCGAACACATCGCGCCGCCTTGCCAGACCGTTCCCACGCCCAAAAGAAACTCGCCCCACCGGCCAACCCACGTTCAAGAATCACGTGCTGATCGTCGTAGCGATAAATCTCGCTTTCACCGACGGCATTGGTCGCTGAGACCAGTCGGCCACGGTCGTCATAGGCGTAGGAAACAACGTTCTGTTCAGTTACCCAGGCGTAGGGCTCATACCCCTTGGCGCGCTGAACCTGGTAGTCCACCGCCACAATGCGGCCCGACTCGTAACGCAAGAACAGCGCACAACCGGCACCGTTATCCAGCCGCTCAATGCGCCCTAAAACGTCCCGACTAATCCGCAGCCGGTTGTCATACGCATCACTGATTGAAACCAGCACCCCATCGCGAAAGTGATAAAACCGCGACGCCTGCGCCAGCACCAACTCATCCGGCACCGAGCCCAAGTAGATCGCCGCTTCGGCCAGGCTATTGGTGATTGCAGGTCGAGCAACTGTCGGCAGTGGAAACTCAGTCGAGCGGTTCTCATGATCCGTCCACACCACCGAATCACCTGACACAACAAGCCGATGCGCCAGCGAATGACTCCACCCAAACCCCAGCCCGACATCCACTTCCACCGCACTGGTGCGATACAACCGTGTCCACTCAAACGGCAGAATCCCGTCTAAAACACCGTCAGTCAGCGTAAGTAATTCTTCGCCGGTGACCATCGACACCGGGCAGCCGTTGGTCACGGTCT
>NZ_RWIO01000062.1:0-10435 GCF_009764655.1 Pseudomonas sp. PB105 | reverse complement strand
TTTTTCTGAAAAAACGCGGTGGCTTTGATGGGGCTGCTTCGCAGCCCAGCGCGGGACAAGCCCGCTCACCACAACAGCCCATTTGCCATAGATTCAGCATCCACGGGAAGTTGTGTAGATACCTATGCCCCGATAGCGGTTAGGTCAACTCGCGGGCGAGGAACGGCGCGGTCCGGCTCTTCTTGTTCTTGGCAACTTTTTGCGGCGTGCCGCTGGCAACGACTTGCCCGCCCAAATCCCCTGCCCCAGGCCCGATATCGATTACCCAGTCACTCTGGGCCACCACGCGCATTTCATGCTCGACCACCACCACGGTGTGCCCTGCATCCACCAAATGATTGAGCTGGCTGAGCAGGCGATCCACATCCCGTGGATGCAGCCCGGTCGTTGGCTCATCCAACACATACAAGGTCGCGCCACGGGCATTGCGTTGCAGCTCGGTGGCCAATTTGATGCGCTGCGCCTCACCACCGGACAGTTCGGTGGCAGGCTGGCCCAGCCTCAGGTAACCCAGTCCGATATCCCGCAGCACCTGCAACGAGCGCAACACCCCTGGCTGCTCGGCAAAGACCTCGACGGCCTGCTCGACGGTCAAACCCAGCACCTGAGCGATGCTCAGGCCTTGCCATTTGATTGCCAAGGTCTCGGGGTTGTAGCGTGCGCCGTGGCAGGTCGGGCACGGTGCGTACACGCTGGGCATAAACAGCAACTCGACGCTGACAAAACCTTCGCCCTCGCAGTTCGGGCAACGGCCTTTGGCAACATTGAAGGAGAACTGACCCGCATCGTACTGGCGCTTCTTGGCTGCCGGCGTGGCGGCGAACAGTTTGCGCACGTTGTCGAACAGCCCGGTGTAAGTCGCGAGATTCGAGCGCGGCGTGCGGCCAATGGGTTTCTGATCCACCTGCACCAGGCGGCGGATCTGTTCCAGCCCGGCGCTGATCTGCCCGCCACTGGTTTGCGGCGTGTCATCTTCCAGGCTCGGTTCTTCGTCGTTTTCCACCACGCGCCCGAGGCCACTGCCTACCAATTCCAGGAGCGCCTGGCTGACCAGGCTGGACTTGCCCGAGCCGGAAATCCCGGTCACCGAGGTGAAGCACCCCAAGGGGAAATCCACGCTCAGGTCGTTGAGGTTATTGCGCGTCACGCCTTCCAATTTCAACCAGCCGTTGGGTTCGCGGCGAGCTGGATCTACCGCGTGCCGCTCGGCAAACAAATACTCACGGGTCTGGGACGCCTGCACATCCGCCAACCCCGCAGGCGGCCCGCTGTACAGCACATGCCCGCCATGCTCACCGGCAGCCGGGCCGACGTCGATCAGCCAGTCGGCGCGGCGCATGGTTTCCAGGTCATGCTCCACCACAAACAGTGAATTGCCTGCGGCCTTCAGGCGCTCAAGCGCGCTGAACAACGCCTCGCCATCCGCCGGATGCAAGCCCGCCGAGGGCTCATCCAGCACGTAGATCACCCCAAACAACTGCGAGCCCAATTGGGTGGCCAGGCGCAGACGCTGCAACTCCCCGGACGACAAGGTCGGCGTGCTGCGCTCCAGGGACAGATAACCCAAGCCCAGTTCGATCAAGGTGCTGACCCGCTCCAGCAGGTCCTGGGCGATACGCTGGGCGGCCAGGCGTTTCTCCACCGACAGCTTCATCGTGTCCTGCCCCGCCGCCACCGGCCGCAGCAGGTCGGCCAACTGCGCCAACGACAACTGGGATAACTCGCCAATATCCACCCCGGCAAACTTAACTGACAGCGCCGCCTGGGTCAGCCGTTTGCCTTCACACAAAGGGCAGGCGCTGCCCTGCATGAACTGCGACACGCGCTTTTTCATCAGTGCGCTTTGGGTGTGGCTGAAGGTGTGCAGGATGTAGCGCCGTGCGCCACTGAACGTGCCCTGGTAACTGGGCTCCAGCTTGCGTTTAAGCGCCTCGCGGGTTTGCTCCGGGGTGAACCCGGCATACACCGGCACAGTGGGGGTTTCTTCAGTGAAGAGGATCCAGTCGCGCTGTTTTTTCGGCAGGTCGCGCCATGGGATATCCACGTCATAGCCCAGGGTCACCAGGATGTCGCGCAGGTTCTGGCCCTGCCACGCCAGCGGCCAGGACGCCACCGCACGCTGGCGGATGGTCAACGCAGGATCGGGCACCATCAGCGCCTCGGTCACTTCATACACGCGGCCCAGGCCGTGACACTCGGGGCACGCGCCTTGGGGCAGGTTCGGCGAAAAATCCTCGGCATACAGCATCGCTTGCCCCGCCGGGTAGCTGCCGGCGCGGGAGTAAAGCATGCGGATCAGGCTCGACAAGGTGGTGACGCTGCCCACCGAAGACCGCGCACTCGGCGTGCCACGCTGCTGTTGCAGGGCCACGGCGGGTGGCAGGCCTTCGATGCTGTCCACGTCGGGCACGCCGACCTGGTCGATCAGGCGCCGCGCATAGGGCGCCACCGACTCAAAGTAGCGCCGCTGGGCCTCGGCATACACCGTGGAAAATGCCAGGGACGACTTGCCCGAACCGGACACGCCGGTAAACACCACCAGAGCATCCCGGGGAATGTCCACGTCGACGTTTTGCAGGTTGTGCTCGCGGGCGCCGCGCACCCTGACAAAGCCTGGGCGCTGGGCAGTGATCGCAGGGATGTTGCGCTGTGAAGTCATGGTCAACCTTATCGTGCGGTGAGCACGCTGCGCACCCGTAGCGTCAGGGCTTCGGGACTGTAGGGCTTGCTCAGCAGATGAATGTCGGGGCTCAGCAGGTGGTTGCTGGAGAGGATGTCGCGGGTGTGGCCGGAGGTGAACAGCACCGGCACTGGAGGGGTTTGTGCGCGGGCCCAGGCGGCCAAGTCGGTGCTTTTAACGCGACCGGGCATGACCACGTCGGTAAAAATCAGCTCGGGTAGCAGGCCGGTTTTAAGCTTCAACATGGCCTGGTCGCCATCTTCGGCGGTGATGACCGTATAGCCCGATTGTTCGAGCACATCCACCACGGTCAGGCGCACGCCTTCGTTGTCTTCGACCACCAGGATGGTTTCCTGGCCGCCGACCGATTCGACCGGCTCGACTGACGCCTCAAGGCATTCCTCGCCCAGGCAGCGCGGGAAGTACAACTGCACCACGGTGCCCTGGCCTTCTTCGCTGCGGACGTCGACATGTCCACCGCTTTGGCGCACAAAGCCGAACACCATGCTCAAGCCCAGGCCGGTGCCGTGGCCGTCGCGCTTGGTGGTGAAGAACGGCTCGAACACCTTGGCCTGGATCGCCGGCGGCATGCCCACGCCGGTATCGGTGACCGCCAGGCGCACATATTCGCCGGGACTGATGCTTTTGCCGATGCAATCGCCAGGGTTAAGGATGATGTTTTCGCCACTGATGCGGATCACGCCCTCGCCTTTCATGGCATCGCGGGCATTGATCGCCAGGTTGAGCAGCGCATTTTCCAACTGGTTGCGGTCGACGTTGATGTGCCAGGAATCCTGGGGCAATTGCACATCGATATGAATGGTTTCACCCAGCGCACGCTGCAACAGTTCGCCAAGGCCAGCATAGATGCGTTGCGGGTTGTACACCGCCGGCGACAACGGCTGGCGCCGGGCAAAGGCCAGCAACTGCGCCGACAATTTGGCCCCGCGCTCCACCGCCGCAATGGCCGCGCTGACGCGGCGCTGCACCTGGGCGTTGTCCGGCTCATGGCGGGCCAGCAGGTGCAGGTTGCCGGCGATCACTTGCAGCAGGTTATTGAAGTCGTGGGCCACGCCGCCGGTGAGGCCGCCGATGGCTTCGAGTTTTTGCGATTGGCGCAACTGGTCCTCGGCAGCGGAGCGGGCCTGCACTTCAGCGGCCACCCGTTGTTCGAGGTTATGGGTAAGTTCCTGGCGCACCTGTTCAGACTTCACCAGTTCGGTGGTCTCGACCACAATCGCCAGCACCCCGGCCGGTTGCTGGTTATCGCCGGCGACGGGGCTGTAATACAAGTCCAGCCACACCGTTTCCGGCTGGCCATTGCGCAGCAGCACCAGGTCTTTGTTATTGAACGACAGAGTGCCGCCGGCCAGGCAGGTGTCCACCACGTGGCGATTGAAGTCGGCCACTTCCGGCCAGCCCAGCTCCACCGGCGTGCCCAGCAGGTACGGGTGCCGGCCACCGGCAAACGCCGAATAGCTGTCGTTGTAGATCATGTAACCGGCCCGCCCCCACAACATCACCATGGGTACCGGCGACGCGAGCATCATCTGCACGGTGCAGGCCAGGCTGGTGGACCACTGGTCAATGGGGCCAAGGTCGGTGGTCGACCAATCGAACGTACGAATACGCTGGGCCATTTCACCGGCCCAACCGTCACAGCCATGGGGGTTGGATAGAAATTGCATGGTTCGGCTCAGTGCAGAAGAGAGGACAGTCGCCATTTTTGGAGCTTACACGGCGCAGATGGTTTCATCTGGTATAAATTTGGGAGCACCTCAGTGAAAATCCCGGCTGCGCACGTGCATGCCGTCCAGCAATGGCGTGAGGTCGGTGAGACGCCCGGCAATCAGGTGCCGCACTTCGCCGACCGCTTCCCAGCGCCCGTCCACCTTGAGCAGCCGTGACCCCACCAGCGCCTGGCGCTGACGTTCGGCCAGGTCGCGCCAGACCACCACATTGAGGTTGCCGAACTCGTCCTCCAGGGTCACAAAGGTCACACCGCTGGCGGTACCTGGGCGCTGCCGCCCCGTGACCAACCCCGCGACACTCACATTGCGCCCATGCTCCACCGCCATCAGCTCGCGGGAACTGCGACAACGCCGCTGGCGCAACTCCTCGCGCAACAACGCCAGCGGATGTGGGCCGAGGGTGGTACCGACGGTGGCGTAATCGGCCTGCACGTCTTCGCCGACCGTCGGCGCGGGCAACGCGACCACAGCTTCGTCGGGGCTGGGCAGCCCGGCGAACAGCCCCAACTGTTTGTGCACCCCCGCCACGTCCCAGCGCGCCTGGTGCCGGTTGCGGGCCAAGGCGCGCAAGGCGCCGGCGTCGGCCAGCAAGGCCTGGGCGCGGGCATCCAACCCGGCGCGCTCGTCCAAGTCGGCAATATCGCTGAACTGCTGGCGTTGGCGCGCAGCCTCGATGCGTCGCCCATCCTCCTCACGAAACCCCGCGATCATGCGCATGCCCATGCGGATCGCCGGTTGCTGGCCGTCGATGGGTTCCAGGCTGCAATCCCAGTCGCTGGCCTGCACATCCACCGGGCGAATCTGCAAGCGATGGCGCCGTGCGTCCTGCAGGATCTGGTCCGGGCTGTAGAACCCCATGGGCCAACTGTTGATCAGCGCACAGGCAAATGCCGCGGGCTCGTGGCATTTGAGCCAGCAACTGGCGTAGGTCAGCAAGGCGAAACTGGCCGCGTGGGACTCGGGAAAGCCATAGCTGCCAAAACCCTTGATCTGCTCGAAAATCTGCGCGGCAAACTCTTCGGTGTAGCCGTTTTTCAACATGCCGGTGCGCAAGCGCGCCTGATGCGGCTCCAGGCCGCCATGACGTTTCCACGCGGCCATGGAACGGCGCAGCTGGTCGGCCTCGCCAGGACCGTAATCGGCGGCGACCATGGCGATCTGCATCACTTGTTCCTGGAACAATGGAATGCCCAAGGTGCGCTCCAGCACCGTTTTCAATTCCGGCGATGGATAAGTGGTGGGCTCTTCCTTGTTACGCCGTCGTAGATACGGATGCACCATGCCGCCCTGGATCGGCCCAGGCCGGACGATAGCGACCTCGATCACCAGATCATAAAAAGTCTGCGGCTTGAGCCGGGGCAACATCGACATCTGCGCCCGCGACTCGATCTGGAACACGCCGATGGTGTCGGCCTTGCTGATCATCGCGTAGGTGGCCGGGTCTTCCTTGGGGATTGTCGCCAGCGCCAGGTCGAGGTTGCGATGGCGGCGCAGCAGATCGAAGCAGCGGCGGAGCGCACTGAGCATGCCCAAGGCGAGGATATCCACCTTGAGCAGGCCCACGGCATCCAGATCGTCCTTGTCCCATTGAATGATGGTGCGCTCGGCCATGGCCGCGTTTTCCACCGGCACCAGGGTGTCCAGCGGGTATTCGGAAATCACGAAACCGCCAGGGTGCTGGGACAGGTGCCGGGGAAAGCCGATCAGTTGCCGGGTGAGCGTGAGCACCCGGCGCAGGATCGGGCTGTCCGGGTCGAAGCCGCCTTCACGCAGGCGTTCCAGCGGCGGCGCATCGTCACTCCAGCGCCCGCAGCAGTCGGCCAGCGCGTTGATCTGGTCCGGCGGCAACCCGAGGGCCTTGGCCACATCGCGCACTGCGCCGGCGGCGTGGTAGCTGCTGACCACCGCCGTCAGCGCCGCACGGGTGCGGCCATAGCGCTGGAACACGTACTGCAACACTTCTTCGCGGCGTTCGTGTTCGAAGTCCACGTCGATATCCGGCGGCTCGTTGCGCTCGCGGGACAGGAAGCGCTCGAACAACATATTCGTCAGGCTCGGGTTGATCTCGGTGATACCCAAGGCAAAACACACCGCCGAGTTGGCCGCCGAGCCACGGCCCTGGCACAGGATCGAGCGGCTGCGGGCGAAACGCACAATGTCATGCACCGTGAGGAAGTAGCTTTCGTAGCCCAGCTCGCTGATCAGTTCCAGTTCGTTGTTGATCTGCTGCAAGGTCTTGGCGTCGATACCGTGAGGCCAGCGCAGGGCGATGCCTTCTTCGGTAACGGCGCGCAGCCAGGATTTGGCGTCATGCCCTGCGGGCACCAGCTCTCGCGGGTAGTGATAACGCAACTGGCCGAGGTCGAAGGTGCAGCGGCGGGCGATGGCCAGGGTTTCATCAAGCAAGGCTTGGGGGTACAGCGCACTCAGGGCCTCAAGGCTGCGCAGATGCCGCTCGCCATTGGGGTGCAGGCGCGTGCCGGCTTCGGCCACCGGGACGTGATGGCGGATGGCGGTCATGGTGTCTTGCAGGGCGCGGCGGCCGCGCGCATGCATATGCACATCGCCGCAGGCCACTGCCGGGATATCCAGGCTGGCGGCCAGGCGCAGGCGCTGCTCCAGATAGCGCGCATCGTCCTGGCCGCAATGCAGGTGCACCGCCAGCCACAGGCGCTCGGCGAAGGTGCGGCGCAGCCATTGGATCGAGGCCTGGGTGTCGCTGTCGTCGGCGACCCAGAGCGCCAGCAGGCCATTGAGGGGTTGATCGAAGTCCTCGTGCAGCAGGCGATAGCGGCCTTTTTCGGCACGCCGTCGCGCCAGGGTGATCAAGCGGCATAGTTGCTGGTAGCCGCTGAGGTTTTCCACCAGCAGCACCAGTTTCGGGCCGTTTTCGATGTGCACTTCGCTGCCGATAATCAGCGGTAACTCCACCGCCTTCGCCGCCTGCCAGGCCCGCACGATGCCCGACAAGGTGCATTCATCGGTGATCGCCAACGCGCTGTAGCCCTGGCGTTTGGCCCGCTCGAACAACTCCAGCGCACTGGACGCGCCGCGCTGAAAACTGAAGTTGGACAGGCAATGCAGCTCGGCGTAGCTCATGCAAACCAGCCTTGCAGCCACAAGCCATCGCCCTGCCCCACGCTGCGATAGGCCCAGCCACGCTGGCCGGCGCGGGTCTGGATCAGGTAATAGTCGCGGCGGATATCGGCGCCGTCCCACCAGCCGGACTCGATACGTTCCGGGCCCATCAGGATCTGCACGCCCTGCTCGGCCAGCAAGGTGGGTGCGCTGAGCAGCCAGCCGGGGCGTTGCGCCTTGTTCAAGGTCGGGCATGGGCGACTGTCAGCGGTGGCTTGCCAGGCGCACTCCGGGCGGTGGTCGGCATGAAAACGCAGGCCTTGCACGGCCTCATCCCCCAAGCGTGCGCGCAGGCGTTCGCGCAGTTGCTCCCAGGGCAGGGTCTGTTGCGGGCGGTCGTCGAACAGGTCCTGGCGCTGCGGCACAAACACCGGCAGGTCCTGGGCCACCAGGCGAAAGCCGCGCACCGGTGCGCTGACTTGCACCTGCTCCAGGCGCCCACGGGCCAGTTCGAACAGCATCGCCGGTTCGCGCTCGGCGCTGAGCAGGCCGACCTTGATCACGCTGTCGGGGATCTGGGCGTGTTCCAGGTGCAGGTCGAAACGCTGCACACCACTGTCGCGTCCGCAGAGGAAGGCGGATAGATCACCGGTCAAGCGTCGCAGCGGGAACAGCAGCGCCTGGTGGGACTGCACGTCGAAATTCAATTCGATGCGCGCATCGAACTGGTCCGGCGGCTGGTAAAACCCCAGGGCCAGCGGGCGTTGCCCCGTCAATGCATCCAGGTGTTTGAGCAGGCCGGCATCAAACCGTCGCGCCAGGGTGTGCCGGGGCAAGGCTTGCACTTGGGCCAGGGTACGCAGGCCCATGCGTGACAAGGCGATAGCAGCCTGAGGTTCAAGGCCGGCGCGGTCGATGGGCAGCGGTGCCAGGGCCTGCATCAACGCCTCATCGTCGATGGCCATGCCATCGTAGATATTGGCCAGCACCCGCGCCGCCGCCGGGTTGGGCGCGGCGACGATGCGGTGACGAAAGCCCAGTTCGGTCAACTCCTTGCGCAAGCGCGCTTCAAACTGCGGCCAGGGCCCGAACAGGCCCAGGCTCGATTCGATCTCGAACAGCAACGCACGCGGGTAATGCACACTGACCTGGGAGCTGAAGCGATAGGCCCAGGCTGCCAGGAACTGCTGCCAGCGTTCGATTTCCACGGGGTCGTATTCGGCGCTGGCAAAGGTCTTGGCCAGGGCATGGGCCGCCGTCAGGGAAAGGCCCGGACGCAGGCCCAAGGCGCGGGCAGCCTCGTTGACGGTTTGCAGCACGCGCCGCTGCGGCGTACCGGCCAGCAGTGCGAGGGGTTGGTCGGGCTCGGGGTGCACACGCTGCACCCCGTCCAGCGCCAATTGCGGGAAGACAATACACACCCAGCGCATGGCAACCTCAATGCCCGGCCAGCGCAATCGGCGCCGGATGGGCCAAGCCGCCACGGCACTTGATCACCCGCACTTGCGCGGGTTTTGCCTCGACCGCCAGACGCAGGGCCGCAGGTGATGCGTTGATCGCCTCACTCAAGGCGCGCCAGGCAAACGCCAGGGTCTGGCCGGTTTCCGCCGCCACCTGCAAGCGCCGCAACGCCCGGTCATCGGCCTTGCGCGGCCAGCACAGCACCGCGCCGCAACTGCCGGAGCGCAGGCACTGCTCCACGGCCCACAGCGCATCGCGCTCCTCGGCCTGGATCACCGAGAGCTGACGCACATCCACGCCGGCGTTCTGCCACGCGTGGGGATACGGCGTGTAGGGCGGCGCCACCAGCACAATCCGCTCCCCCGCTTTTGACAAGCGTGCCAGGGTCGGCAGCACCAGTTGCAGTTCGCCGATGCCCTCCTTGGCCATAAGGATTTCACTCAAGGCCGATTCCGGCCAGCCGCCGCTGGGCAGCACCGCATCCAGCGCAGCCAGCCCGGTGGGATGAACACTGGCCGCAGGCGCGACCGGCCGGCCCTTCCAGACGCGACCGCCATTGAACAGCGCATCCAGGGCAACGACGGCACCCATCAGCCTTGCCTCACCAGGCCGCAGAACACCCCTTCGATGGCCAGGTCCTGGTCAGGGCCCACCACGATGGGTTGATACGCGGGGTTGCGCGGCAGCAGGCGCACGCGGTCGCCACTGCGTTCGAAACGCTTGATGGTGACTTCGCCATCCAGGCGCGCCACCACGATCTGCCCGTTCAACGCCTCGGCACTGCGGCGTACGCCGACCAGGTCGCCGTCGAGGATACCGTCTTCGATCATCGAGTCGCCCTGCACGCGCAGCAGGTAATCGGGGGTTTTCGCGAAGGTGCCGGGGTCGAGTTGCAAGCGGCTGTGCACTTCGGCATCGGCGCCGATGGGCAGGCCGGCGGCGACTCGACCGAGCACGGGCACGTCCAGCCATTCTGGGCGCGCGGGTTGGTTGAGCAGGCGGATACCGCGCGCCTGGTTGGGGTTGACCTCGATGAAGCCGGCTTCGGTCAGGGCCACGACGTGTTTACGCGCGACGCTGCGGGAGGCGAAGCCGAACGCCTCGGCGATCTCGGCGAGGCTGGGGGGCTGGCCTTGTTGCGCGATGCGGTCGCGGATGAAGGTCAGGATGGCGGTGCGGCGGGGGGTCAGGGTTGTCATGGAGTACATTTGTACTCTTGTGGGAAATTTCTTACAAGAGCCGGTAGTCGGGTTGGGTTGGGTTGGGTTGGGGACATATCCGTTATTTGGGTAATGGCTGATATTGGTTCCGCCCTTACGGCGGGTCACTTTGGAAAAGAGCCCCAAAGTAACCAAAGGGCTCTTGCCCCAACACTCGGCACCTCGCCTAGGCTCGGTGTGCCCTCACTCCGGCTTGAATCCGTGGGCCGCCGCGATGGGCCATCCTTGGCCCAGCGCGGCTAACC